>CAZFPU010000013.1:0-20208 GCA_964521145.1 uncultured Methanosarcinales archaeon
TTCAGTGATCATCACATTCGATGGATGAATAGGATATCTGGCCTTCGTGCCATCTTTTTTCACAAGCTCGACGCCTGCGATATAGAGCTTGGTTTTCTTGATGTCCACTTGCTCGATCTTTCCGCTCTTGCCATCAAATTGGCCGCGCATGACTTTTACAGTGTCACCTTTTCTTGCTATCACGCTTCTCGTGCCATACTTCTTTCGAAGATCTTTTGATAGATGAGCGCCTAAAAATTCTCTTCTGACGTGTAGCGGAGCATGATGCCTGTATTTTCTTTGTTTTCTTGGCTGCACGCTCCTATTCCATGATCTTGAAAATTTTGTCTTCATCTTATACCACAATGCTTGCAATCTTTGCAACAGCAGGCCACCTCTCAGTCACTTCTTTTGCGATAGCGCCCTTGAACATGGTCCCTTTTGGATTTCCTTTCTCATCTTTTAATACAACAGCAGCATTGTCTTCGAACTTGATTCGCATGCCATCGGCCCTTCTATATTCCTTTCTTTGCCTAACGATGATCGCATGCACAACTTGTTTTCTCATGTCAGGCCTTCCTTTCTTCACCGATGCCATGACCAAATCTCCAACGCCAGCAGATGCTACTCTGCCTTTGGTCCCTTTTTTTCCAACGACGGTGAAAATCCTTATCACTTTAGCGCCAGAATTATCGCATGTTTCAACGTTGCTTCCCAGCGGCAGTGATGCCGTAACTCTAGCTTTTAGTGCCTGCATGTTATTCCTCTTGCTCTTCTGATGATTTCTTTGATTGTTTTTGCTCTGGCTCGACTTTCTTCTCCTTCTTGGCTGTCTTTGCCTCTTCCCGAGCTTCCATTCTCTGTGAGAAATGCTTTTCCTTACCAATTATCTCAATGACGACAAAATGCTTTGTCTTGCTAATTGGCCTGCATTCCATGATCTTTACGATATCTCCCTTGGCTGCGTTCATATAGCTTGGATTATGCGCCTTTACCTTGCTCCTTCGTTTCTCGTATCTTTGGAATTTCTTCAAAAATTTCTTTCTATCCCATTGGACTGAGACTGTCTTCTGCATGCTATCTGAGATGACCGTTCCTACGAAGGTTCTCCCATGCAGTTTTACGCTGCCCGTAAATGGGCTTTTCTTATCATGAACAATGGTTCCTGATGGCTTTGGGACTTTGACCCCGATGTTTTTTACTTCCATTTTTTTAGTTTGATGCGATCCTCTGGCCTTTGCTTTATTTGCTTTCCTTCAATTTTTATTTTGTCTTCATGTATCTTTATTAAAAATGAATTGTTGGTCTTGAGTATTGTTTTTTTGCCTTTGATTGTTTGTATTGTGAAACTGTTTTTTGTCTCGTCTATGATCGTGCCGGCGATATCCTTATTTTCTACGCTTACTTGTTTTCCGATGAACTCTTGTTTTAGCAGCGCAACGTTCTTTCGCTGCATCAGCCCACCTGGATCGTGTTTGGCGGAAAGCCGCTTTGGATAAGCATTTCCCTCACTCTGGTCTTGTGATCGCCTTGCAGCTCGATGCGGCCATCTTTGACGGTGCCGCCGCATGCGAACTTTTCTTTGAGCCTTCGCGCAAGATCCTTGAGATCGATCTCCTTATCGTCAATGCCTTCAACAATGGTAGACACTTTCTTGAATTTCTTTTTCTCGATGTAAACCTTGATGAGCTGGCTTTCTTTTGCTATGCTTTCACAGACGCACAGTTCTTTTACCAGGCCGCAGGTTTGGCAGATCTCGCTCATGCTTGTTTTTTGACCTCCTGCTTCTTCGAAGCAGTTTTTTCACCCTTCTTTGGTTTGCTTTTTTGAGTTTGAACTTGCTGCGCTAGTTTTTGATTTTGAATAGTTAGCACCCGTGCAATTGTTTTCCTGACTTTTCGTATCTGCCCTGGATTTTTTACAGCGCTGCCTACCGCAACCTGCGCGTTTAGTTTGAGCAGCTCTTTTCGAAGCTCAAGCAGTTTTTCCTCTCTTCCTTTTTCATCCAGGCTTCTAATTTCCTTGGCTTTCATTTGATTGTGATTCTACTGGTTGTGCTGGTTCTGGTGCTGCACTTTCCTGCTCAGCAACCTTTTCCTTGCTTTTTTTTGGAGCTGATTTTTTTCTTGGCTTCTTTTCTTGCTTCTCTTCTGCCTGTGGCGCTTCTTTTTCCACGCCTTCGATCACTGCAGGCACTTCTCGCTCAATCATCCTTACTTTATCGGGAAGCTGTGTATCGGGCGGCATTATCTTCACTTGAACGCCAACGACTCCAGTTTTTAGCTTTGCTTGCGCCTGTGCCTTTCGAACGCCAGATAAAGCAACCTCGCCGCATTTCTTAAGATAGCCTGCATAAAATCGCCATCTTTTTGCTCGTGAGCTTGGGATTTTCCCGCTCACAGTGATCTCAATTCCTAAAGCTCCGGATCGCATGACATCTTCCATTGCCTTATGGCCAATAGCCTTGAATTTTTCAGAACCAAATCGCTCCAATGAATCGGTTATTCTCTCAGCTACTATCTTCGCGTCGAGATTTATGTTCTCAACTTCGCTGATCTCTATTTGGGGATTTTCAAGATCAAACTGTGTCTTTAGGGTCTTTGTAAGTTCCTTGATATTCTGCCCCTTTCTTCCAACGATAAGGCCAGGTCTTGATGCATAGATGACGATCTTCTCACCGAGCGGTGTCTTGACCATCTTGGTATGGCTATGTCCCACATTCCTAAGATTGCTGCCTATGTATTCCTGGATCTTGTGTTCCTTAATTTTCTCTCGGACGAATTTTCTTTCAATCATTGTTTATGCTCTTTTGGTTTTGATTCCTGTTTTGATTTTTTTTCTGAGTGAGCTTGATGGGTGGCTTCTTTTTTATGCTCTGCATGAGTTGTATCATGGGCTTCATGCTTCTTTGCTTCTGGATGTCCATGATCATCCTTTTTAGGATGAGCAGCGGTTTCGTGATGGGTTTTTTTTGATTCTTCATGCACTGGTTTTTTTGCAGATGATTGATGTGCTGGCTCTTTATGGGTCTCTTGAGCATGTGTTGTTTGTTTGCCCGATACCGCTTCTTTTGTTTTCCTAGCTCCCTTCTCAGCAGACTTTCCTTTTAATTCCTGCAGTACGATCTCAACGTGCGTTCTCTTGGAAGAGAGGCCTCGTTGCCTTCCCATTCTTCGCACTTTTCCTGCCTTGTTTGCTATCATGAAATGAATGATCAGATTTGCAGAGTTGAGGCCTTTGAACTGTGCGTTTGATTCCGCTGAAGTGAGCAAAAACAAAATTTCCTCACATGCCTTGATTGGGTATCTTCCGGCAGCCATCTTGCCTGGCCTATGGCCTACATTGTGTCCAAATTTTTTGAATGGAACAGCTTGCTCCATCTTGATCACTCGTTGCAGGATATTCTTCGCGTCGCTTACCTTTCTCTTTCGAAGCATGCTGCAGATCTCAACACCATGCTTATATGAAATCGGCATGGATCTTCCGCAAGCTCGTGCCATGGTCTCTTTGCTATATTCCTGCAATGAATAGGTTTCTGTCATTTACTTCACTGATAGTGCTGAACTTGATTTTGTCGCGCCAATTCCTGGAGCTGAGTGAGCAACTTTGCTTCTGGTCAGTGCGAACTCTCCTAGTCGATGACCTACCATCTCCTCTTGCATTTCCACTTTAAGGAACGCCTTGCCGGTGTAGATGCTAATCACTTTTCCAACCATCTCGGGCAAAACGATCATGTCTCTGCAGTGGGTCCTGATAGCAGGGTCGTTCTTTCTGATTTTTTCGATGAGTATTTTTTCCTGATCGGTAAATCCGCGCTTGATCTTTCTTCGCTCTCTGCTTGGCAGCAGCTCAGCAAACTCACCGACACTAAGCTTTTGCAATTCATCAAGAGTCTTTCCGCGGTATACAAATTCTTTTTTTGCCATGGTTTATCGTTTGTTTCTTCCCGTTCGTTTTGGAGCGATCTTTCCTACCTTTCGTCCAGGCGGAGCGTTTCTAGGAGCTTGCGTTGGCCTTCCTTTAGTATGCGAGCCTTTACCGCCAAATGGATGGTCGACTGCGTTCATGGAAATTCCGCACACTTTTGGCCATAATTTATTCTTGACTTTCATTGCATGGAACTTAGTTCCTGCTTTTAGGAATGGCTTTTCTTTTCTTCCAGAGCCTGCGATGATTCCAATTGTGGCTCTACATCCAGGTATAAAATCGCGATTCTTCGAGCTTGGTAGTTGTACTATGATCCTATCAGGCATCTTCATGACTATCTTTGCGCATCCTCCTGAGGTTCTGACGAATTTTCCACCATCACCTGGTACTGATTCGATGTTGAATATCAAAGTCCCTTCTGGAATATTTCTGAGCGGCAATACATTTCCTGTCTTTACTTCTGCATCTGCTCCCATGGCAACCTGCATGCCTACGTGCATCTCTTCAGCAGCCTGGAGGAGTGCCAGTTGACCATCATTGTATTCGACTTCAACTAATGGCCCGCTATGTCCTGCGCAGTGCACAATATCTCTAACCTTACCCACAAGCAAGTCCTGTGTTGCTTTCGCATACAACGCAGCCCCCTTATAGTTGAAGCTTGGCGCTCTATATCTAGGTCCACCTTTTCCTCGTGCCTGTTGGATTAAATTTTTACCCATTGATCATGAAACAAGACTGTTTTCCTCCTTACATCAACCCAAGCTGGGTTGCGATATCGATTGCTGGATTCTTCTCTGAAAATTTGATGTATGCTCTTTTTTCTCCGTTCTGGATAGTTGTTCGAACCGAATCAACGCTTACTTTGAACATCTCTTGCGCTGCTTGTTTGATGACATCCTTATTTGCCTTCATATCGACTGCAAAGATAAGCGTATTTTGTGCTTCCATCAGCCTGATGCTCTTTTCTGTCGATAGTGGGTGTTTTATGATTGCGTAGGGGTCCATGTTACATGAAGAGCTTGTCTTTTTGCAGCTGCTCGATTGCTGCCTTGGTCCAGATCGTTAATCTGCCAGGAACTGCGCCTGGTGCCAAGATGTTTGCATTCAATGATTTTACGGTTATGATGTCAACGCCTGGAATATTCTTCGCGGAACTCGCTATTGGTGATTGTTCAGTTACCACAATTAATGGGCCGACTTTTGATTTGTATTTTCTTCCTCTCATGGTTCCTTTTCCTGCCCGGATAGTCCTTTCAGCTGTTCTCTCGAGCTCAGTTTCAAAACCCATCTCATGCAGCGCTGCAAGGACATCTTTTGTCTTGCTCATTTTTTCAAATGAGTCATTGACAATGAATGGATACATTTCTGGCACTCTGTGGCCTCTTTCTTTGGTATATTTTGATTGGATAGTCGCTGCGATGCAGGATCGAATTGCCTTTCTTCTCTCCTTGACATTTATCTTATGAGCAACAATAGTCTGCGCTTTTGGAGGGTGCGCTCGTCTTCCGCCAACAGTGTTTGGAGCTACCGCGCCAACCCAGAACATCCTTCGTCCTCTTCTTGAAAGGATCTTTCTTGGCGTTCTTGAGATGCCAAAACCATACGATCCTCTATATTCTCGCCTTCGCTTTGATAACCTGGCGTTATGGCGCATGCCTGCTTCAGGCTTCGCACCATAGGGCTGCCTTTGATTGCTTTGGAATGCAAGCACTGCTTTTTTGATAAGGTCAGGCCTTACTTCCTCGGAAAATTGAATAGGAAGATCCATCTGGCCAACTTTCTGTTTTTTTGAATCGATGATGTCTAGTTTCATTGTTGGATTGGGATATTCATGTATTTTACAACAGGCGCTTCTGTTGGGATTTTTTTATTGGGCCTGATTGGCTCATTGAATCGAACGATTCTCTTGTGCGGACCAAAGACTGAACCCTTGATGAGCATATAATTATTCTTGACGACACCATAGTGCTCAAAGCCACCGCTTCGTATGATTTCAGATGCCTTTCCAATCTTTATGATCCATTTATTATAGTCAGTTCGAACATGATAGCCCATCTTTCCAGACTTAGCTTTTCTCCACATGATGTGGCCCTGTCCTTGCCACGATCCTAGTGATCCTGGCCTTCTTCGTCCTTTTTCCGACTTATGGCCTTTAAGCGAAATACCGAATCGTTTTACCGGGCCTTGTACGCCTTTACCCTTCGTTACACCATGCATGTCAACATGTGCTCCTGGCTTGAACACTTCTTCTAGGGCAATTTCCTTTCCTAATTTTTCCTGCGCGTATTTTAGCTGGTCTTCTTTTTTTCCGCCGATAGCGATCTCAAAGACCTCAGGTTTTTTCTTTCCGATGCCTGTTAGCTTTGGCTGTGTATATATTAGAGCGTGAATGTAATCGAAGTGTTGTGGAACTGTTGAACGTTCTTTTTTCTTAGGCAATTGTATTTTCCTTGCAAGCTCCTTGTCAAGGTTTTCGGCTAGAATTTCGGAGACGACGCGAGCGCCGCTGATATCATTTTGGTAAAATCGAATAGAAGCAATTTTGATCGGTGGACATTCAATGATGGTTACTGGCACGCTGATGTCCATGCCTTTGGTGATTGATTGTTTGCTGTTATTGGTCATGATGATGTGTGTCATCCCAACCTTATAGCCGGCAAAACCCAGAAGTTTTATGTCTTTGCTCGGCGGCCATGATCGCACGTGAGCGTACACTCTCTCTGAGCGCACTCGGGGCCATACTTGCAAACTTCCGCTTCTTGGTTGTCTTGTCTTTGGCATAGAGATTCCAATCCCTGATGGGTTTGGTGTATGCTAAAAAAACACGCCTCTTCATGATATCCTTAGTAGAACCAGTCTTTGGAACTGTACTGAAAAGGATATCTTTTCAGGCTTGTTGCTCTCTTCCAGAAGTTAGGGGCTGTTTATAAAGGTTACTGTTTTTTCTACTCGGCTTTGATGACAATATTTAAAGGGTTTATAAATAAAACCGGTGCCATCACTCACTGTAACTACTTAACCACTCGACTTTCCTACCCTCTTTTTACGAACTATAAAAACACTCAATACATAAGAGACCATGAGCCAAGCAATAACATCCCCGACCAGCCCAGCCCAGTAAAATTCGTTAACTACATTTGGACCACTGCTGGCAACGTATAGTTCACCGCTCATTTGATAGGTAAAAGGAAATCCATAATTCTGTGGCGTATCGTATACATGACGAACACCACGTGAGAAAACTTCTACAATGGAGATTAAAACAAGAAAAAGAATGATGGTAAGAATGAGTCTGTCTTTTGTCAGTTTCCAATTCATATTCGTAAATTAAAGTTGCAAGTGTTTATATGTTGGTGGAACAGGTCGGCGGAGGGCAGGGCTCAGGGACCGCTGCCGCTGATGTCTTCGACGTGACATTGATTATGAGAGCAGTCAGTCCATCGACCTGCTTGACAGTTGAACACGAAGTCGTAGTCGTGGTAGATCGTAACGGAGATTGGATTGGTTATCTCGGGCGGGATCGGGCAACTGTTGCCGCTACAGGATGCAGAATAACCCGACTCGTACCATGTATCTTTATATTGACATGAATTCGGCGTAGAGATTATCGTACGTAAAAGCAAATCAACAGACTGTTCTGCTCCGGCCGCATTACCCGTCCTCATTGAGTAATCAAGCAGACCCAATTGCGTTTGGATGGTTTGTTGAAGGGCAGGATGTTGGCTGAGAAAAAGAGGCAGTTTGCTCTGAAGCGTTTGGATTTTCGCATTAAGGTCGTTGCCAGGAGCGGGCGTGCAATTCGGATAGGTGCCGGTCGTACCTGTAGGGCACACTTGAGATACAGGATTTGTTTCCACTATTTTTAACACTTCATCGGCTACTTTCTCGGCTTGCGCCGTATTGCCCGCTTGAATAAAGTCATTAAGTTTCGTCATGAGCGATTGGATAGTGGAATACTGATCTGGATGCTGCGGTAGCCAATTAGGAAGAATTGTTTGTATCTTTTGGACTTTAGAATACAGATCGTTGCCAGACGGTGGCGGAACAGTTGCGTTGCTTCCTTCGACAAGCCTCTCGCCACTCAAGAATTTTTTGTACGCCGCTATAGCTTCCGTACCGGTCGTAGACTTCGCAAAGTCGCTAGTATCGGTTGTAGACCAACCGAAGAGATTGACATATACTGCACCATGGTTGAATGCTCCTGCGAGATACTGCTCCATTGTGTAGCCCGATGCGATCGTGCCGCCGATGAAGGAATCGGCCAATTTCACATTGGTTCCTTCAGAGATACCCCACGGCGGCGAACCCTTCGCGGCCAACAACGAGTAAAGAGCGGAGAGTTTCCCAGGACTAAACCCATACGTGGAGAAGCCAGGACGCGAGTACTGATTGAACGCGACTTCCGGTGGCGCGTTCTTGTAGACGAAGCGTTGCAACTTGTCCGCAGGAAGCTCTGTACTCGTTTCTGGGGTTACCCCGATGTGCGTGTAAATTTTCGTCGTTGGAATGCCTGCTGCTGCAATATTTTTGGTCCAGAGCACGATCCAATCCGCGACTACTTGCTTAAGCGCGGTATCGATGTTCGCGGGCGGAATCGATGCGCTATAGCCGAGATTTTTAAGCGCACAGTAGCCAAGACGCGGCTCCGAATCGTCAGCCGATTTTCCGGAATCATCCTGTAAGCGGGTTTCCCATCCGGTGATAACGCCGGCAAAGAGATAACCTTTTCCCACTGTATCTAGTCGATCAACGTTCTTCTTGATTTCTTTGCCTATGACATCACGCGCGAGGCGCGTCGTCTCGGCGATAATCGCAGGGCTGTTGTAGCACATAGGGGGGGCAAGAGCTTCCTGTCCGGCCGGGACCCAACCGATAATGCGATGCGCGGGCGACGTGCCGCTCCAGTCGGTCCATTCGACATTATGTTTGTCTGACCACAAGTCGCTTCTCCTGTTCCAGAACATCGAATCGTCGATGTGGAAAGCAACGGCGATGTTTTTCTCTTCGGCAACCGCGAACGAATTTGCAATGAGCGTGCGTATTTGGTCATCGGTAAGATCGAACGGCATTATCTGCGCGGTAAAACCAAGCTGCGTATTTACGTGATCACCAACGTTTCCTCCGAGGGCAGTTACTATTTCGCCGACTTGCGCTGCAACTTGAGCTTTTGTCTCCGTCCCGACCGGGTTTCCTGCCGGGACCATCGGTGACGCTCCTGTTTTTTGGAAAAGGAGATACTTTGGATTAGTTTGCGTGGAATTTATGGGTAAATTCGGGTCATCAAGAATTGCCGTGTTATCTTTACTTCGCTTTTCTTCATCTAGATCACAAACGGAGTTCTTGTTCTTGTCTAGGCAACAATCCATGCCATGCCTGATATATGGTTCCTTACAGACGATGAGTTTATCAGAAACACGCTGCATATCTTCGTCGCTGACCTTTGAGAGATCAAAGCCCTCGCAACCAGAAAGCAAGAAAACACCCGATAATATGAACATGACCAGAATATACTTCATGGCATATCTTGGATAGAATACCTATTTAATAATTTGGAATTTTTGGCTCGAATTCATTCCTGAGCACTATTTTCCTTATCTACATTTTCACCGGCAACTTTCCCACTCCCTTTCTTCTCCTTCCTCGCCGCTTCTTTCCTCTGTTTCAATAATTCTTTTTCCTCTCTCTTCGCTTTCAATTCATTTTCCTTCTTCATATCCTTTTGATAAAAGAAAGCCTTGCGAGTAGCATACGATGCGGGATTCTTAATCTTTTGACATAAATTATCGGGATGGCAGACATGCAGATCGACATAGTACATCTTATTGTCGCAGTTTGGCGGCGGCATTACTTTATTTTGAGTCTGATGGTAGCGCAACTGTCCTACGACATAGGTCTCTCGCAGTGCCTCAGTATTTTTTTTATTCCATGTATGGATGAACTCATCTATTTTTTCATGGTTCCAGCCGACACTTGAGAGGAAATTGATCAGAATAAAGAGTGCTCGCTTTCTTCCATCGCTAACGCCATTACTCAATAATTGGATACAGGGGGGGAAAAATTGCTCGGGCAGCGCTTCTTGCAGAACTTCCATGCTCAGTAATCTTTTTGCCGTTGCGGGCCTTTCTTGCTTGACGCTAAAATCCAATGCCTGGGATAATAAAGCGGCTGCTTCTGCCGGCTTTGCTTTGGTCCTATCCAAGAATATATGCTCATAGACCTGTATCTTCTCAGGCGATGCATGCATTCTTTCAAATTGCATGACCTTTGATGGATCAATTGGAAGTGAAGCAAGCCCTGACTTTTCATGCAGCGAATACGGCGCTCTAAAAAGATGGCGAGAAGATATCAAAATCGTATCGATATTCAAAAAAGGCTCTGCATTGAGAAAAACATTCTGTGATCCAAATTCATCAACTTCTGTGTAGGTTATTTTTTTTGCATCCATCTCGGTCTTTTTCATGATGGCAGAAAAATCATCGTTCTCAAATTTCATGATCTCCCTGCCAAGCGGTTTTTTTATCATTTCTCGTAAATAAAGCGCAATATCCTTAGCAGCCTCGGGAAACAGATCAGATGTTTTTCTTCCCTGGATCATGTCAGGAAACGCCTCGAAAGGAATTGCGATATGAAATCCCTTGTTGCCAGAGAATTTGCATGAGATCGCTTGTATGTCATAGAAGCGAAATGCCTTGATGACCAGATCAGCTGCGATGCGTGAATACTCAAAAATTCCGCAATCTATATCGATGACCAGATCCCATCCGAGCCTTATAGAATCCAATTCATGGCGCTTCAGATTCGGATTCAATTGCAGCGGATTTTTCCAGCGCTCTTCAGAGCAGTGAAACGATGTCGCTTTTTGCTTTGCAAGTTCCAAAATATCAGAGGGATTTGATAAAATATCGGGGCGCTTACCAAAAAACTCAGTGTATTTGACAGCGATCTCCCGATCCTGCACGCACGCTACAATAGCCTCCTGAATATCTCTTCTCTTGTAGTAGCTCAGCGTTACATTGAGGGGAAGCATGTGTTTTTGGAGTTCTTAGATATTTATAATGATTATCGTGGTTTGTCTAGTTAATTGATTTGTTGATAGGGTGATGGGAATTAAAATTATGAAAAAGCGAGGATATCTAGGCGCGCCCCATAAGGCAAGGCAACTCACTTTGTTCGTTGCGGCGAGGCGCGCAACTTGAAGCCGCGCGAGGCAATGTGAATTTTCAAAGATTAGAAACGCAGGCGCGGCGTTGGACCCAGTTGATGCAGACGCGACGGGGGTTGCCCAGACGCGCAGCGCATGCGAAGGTCGGGGTGTCGCGTAGGATTTCGTGAGCGCAAGCGAACAAAATCCGTCTGCCGTCATAATCTTATTTTTTAAAATATATTATTGCAACACTTTTCAAACAGTTCTTTCAAAAAACACAGTCTCTCTAACAACTTTTATAAGCAGAATTTCCATTCTCAACCCAAATGGCAGAAGAAAAGCAATCCACCCAAAAAGATCAAAACCAGCCTTCCGGGCAAGAGCATAAGGACGAAGCAAAGGCAGAGCAAAAAAAATTCATAAGCGTTCTCAATAAATGCCTCTATCCTTTCGAATACTCATATCAAGCGATGAGAACTCTTGGAAAGCAGCTTGAAGAGACCACTCCTTTGGTATACAACGAAGTGGAGGGTTTTGTAAAGAGAAATCTGATCCCTATCGAGAGAAAGAACAAGATGTTTGATAAGAAGGATCTGGCAGATATCAGCGATAAGATCACTTCAACCATCATTCGGCAGATCCCTAACATGAATGAAGGCGAACTGCGAACTATCGTCAAGCACCGAAAAGCCCAATCATTCATCGATGTCGTCACCAAAAGCCTCAATGTCGTTGGAAGAAAGGAATACACCACTTTGCCAAAAGGAAAGAAATTCGATCGCGTGCTGATCGCAAATCGTGGAGAGATCGCGCTTCGTATCATCCGCGCATGCCGAGAGCTTGGCATTGAGACAGTACTCGTTTACACTGAGCCAGACAAAAATACTTTGGCGGTAAAATATGCTGACCTGGCATACAACATCGGCGACAAGCTAAACTATCTTGACTACAAGAAGATCGTCGCTGTTGCAAAAAAAGCGCAGGCAAGCGCGATACATCCTGGTTATGGATTCTTGGCCGAAAACGCGCACTTTGCTAAACTCTGCGAAAAAGAAAAGATAAAATTCATAGGGCCTTCTGCAAAAGCAATAACCCTTCTTGGCGACAAAGTAAAAGCGAAGAAGACGAGCATGAAGGTTGGCGTTCCAATAGTGGCGGGAAGGCAAAAACCACTTAATGATAAAAAAGAAGCGCTCAAGCTTGCAAAGGAGATCGGCTTTCCAATAATTCTCAAGGCCGCCGCCGGGGGTGGGGGAAAAGGGATGCGCGTCGTTCGTAGTGAACAAGAGATTGATGACGCATTCAAGAGCGCGCAGGCAGAAGCGATCATGGCATTCAAAGATGATTCACTGTATCTTGAGAAATACATCGAGGAGCCACGGCACATCGAATTTCAAATTCTAGCCGATCAATACGGCAATGTGATCCATCTAGGCGAGCGAGACTGCAGCATCCAGCGAAAGCATCAGAAGCTCATAGAAGAAGCGCCAAGCCCTGCTCTTGATGAACATCTTCGAGAGAAAATGGGCGCGGCTGCTGTCAAGATCTGTAGGGTAGCAAAATATGAGGGGGCTGGCACTGTGGAATTTCTTTTGGATAAAAACAAGAATTTCTATTTCATCGAAGTGAACACCCGAATCCAGGTCGAGCATGGCGTTACTGAGATGATAACCGGTATTGATTTAGTAAAAGAGCAGATCAAGATCGCCTCAGGCGCCCAGCTAAAATATACTCAAGACAATATAAAGATCAGTAGCTGGGCAATCGAGTGCCGAATCAACGCCGAAGATCCGCTTGCTGGATTCACTCCTTCGAGTGGAATCATCAGAAATTACATGCCACCCGGTGGGCCGGGCATTCGAGTCAATAGCAACGGATATAGCGGTTATCGGGTAGAGCCGCATTATGATTCTCTCATTTCGCTGCTTATCTGCTATGGGAAGACAAGAAGAGAGGCGATCGTTCGGATGCGAAGAGCCTTGCGAGAGTACACTATCGATGGCGTTGAGACCACGATTCCCTTCCATCTTGCCGTCTTTCACAATAAGCGATTTGTGCAAGGCGCTGTAAACACCTCATTCATCGAGCAAGAGCACATCATGCAGAAAGTGAAGAAATATTATTTTGAGAAGAAAAAAGATCTCACATCTGAAAATAAGATTATCCTGGTTAGCACAGCAGTCGCAAAATACCGGGAAAAAAGAAATTGGAGCGCGCACAAACCGACAAGCTGGGTCATGGCGGGAAGGTATGAGCAGCTCGATCAGCGTGAGATGTGATGTTCAAGATCCAATACTATACCGTTCTTTCTTCGACGCAAGAAAAGGCAAAAGCGCTTCTCAAAAAAGGCGTGTATAATACGATTGTTGTTGCAGAAACGCAAACCAAGGGCAAGGGAAGGTTCGATAGGTCCTGGGCATCTGGTCGCGGCGGTTTGTATTGCACGATTATTCTAAAAAATCCAAAAGTTGATATTTCGAAATTGCCTTATATGACTTTTGTTGCCGCGCTTTCCATTGTAAAAGCGCTTGATGATTTACAGATAAAGGCAAAGATAAAATGGCCCAATGATGTCCTCATCGATGGGAAAAAAGTATGCGGGATACTGAGTGAATCGATGCTGGGAAAAGAGCAATTTGTTTTAATCGGGATCGGTCTTAACGTAAACCAAAAGAAATTCCCAAAGATGGCATCTCGCGCTCCTACCTCCTTACTCATTGAAACTAAAAAAACATTCGACACGGATAAAATTCTTGGAAAAATAGCGCATCATTTTGAAAGGGCATACCCATTATTCCAAAAAGGGCGGTTCTCAATGATTCGAAACCTCTGGAAAAAGAACACAAGTACCTTGGGCAAAACAATCACCATCGATACGATCTCAAAAAAAATTCAAGGTATTGCAGTGGACATTGATGAAAACGGAAGCCTTATGGTGGAGACAAAAGATGGAAAACTCGAGCGGATACTAGAAGGTGATATCTCGTACTAGCCAAACCCTTTTCGTATCTTCTCAGGGATAGGCGTTGGCTTTCGTGTCTTTATATCGATGAATACGTTGGTGGTCCTTCCTTGAGCGATCTTTTGACTATCTTCTTTTCTGGTAATTTCATAGAAAAAAGTTATGCTCGTGTTGCCTATTTTTTCCACGGAAGTTTTGATTATGATATCATCATTATACCTTGCCGGATTTGCATAGCTGCATTGCACATCAACTACCGGAGCGATAAGCCCCATCTTCTCAAACTCTGCGTAGTCAAAACCCTTTGCCCTAAGGATCTCTGTTCGTCCTATCTCAAACCACTTAAGAAAATTAGCGTAATAGACAACGCCGCCATGGTCGGTGTCGAAATAATATACTTTGATCTGCGTTTCGTGCGTTTTCATCGTCTGGATAGCAAATAATTTTTGATGTTTACGCAGGTCTTGTCCTTGTCACTCTTGAACACTTCATGCGTTGCGTTGATGATCTTCATGGCCTCATTTGCATCTTTTGCATGAAACAATAGATCAAGATCTGTCATATCTATGAATTTGTGCTTAAGCGGGCTGCTTTTGATCCACTTTACAAAGCCATCCCAGAAATTCCCAACCAAGATTATTGGCATGTTGCATACTTGCTTTACCTGCACAAGCTGCCAGGTGTACATGAGTTCCAGAAGCGTTCCTATGCCTCCGGGAGTCACCACAATAACATTTGATAATACCACGAAATGATCGAGCCTATTTGAAAAGCGATAGAAATCGCGCTTGATGTCAAGATGATAGCTTTCCCGCTGCTCTCTTGGCAGATGTATGGTAAGCCCAAATGAAAGAGAGTGATTTCCTTTTTTTCTACCCGCATGATGGCCGAGATTGGCAGCATCCATGACGCCAGGACCACCACCGGTCACGACATCAATATCTTCCTTTGCTATCAGTTTCGCAAGATTATAGATCTGCTTGTACTGATTGTCCCCTTTTTTGATACGCGCGCTCCCAAAAATAGCGACACGAAAATGATTTTTTAGTCTTCGCAGGTCAAGCTTTGCCTTGAGCTTCTTGCTTTTGAGTTTCTTCATGGGGTTTTCATTCATACACTATTATAAAAAAGTATCTTTGTGGTCAAGAACATTTTTTTATCTTGTTTCTTGCTATTTGTTTTATTTATTATTTTTTGATAATTGAAATCTTCTGCTGCGTTGTTTCCCGTTGTTTTTCTATATCGGTGCAAGGATACAAAAATTCTGATGGAATGCAAAGCTAAATTTATAACTAAAGGATCGGGAAGTCTTGGCGCATAACTTGTTGAGGTTTGGATATTGCTTGAGACCTAAACTTAAGCATTTTTAGCTGATTTTATCGGTGTTTAGCATCTTCTAGCCAGCGTATCTACCCTGGGAAAGAGGGGCACTCCCTTCGGTCGACCCCAGTGCTTTTACTGGGTATCATTAGGCGAGGCCGTAGCGCACTGAACAAAAGCGAAGGCCTCGCACTAAATATCGCCGAAGGCACTATGAATCTTAGACTACATCAAATTCGCAAGGCTCGACCTGATGATGCTAAACACCTACTATTTCCTTAAGTTTAGGATCTCATCTTGCTTCACCACAATATTTATATAAATGGCTTCACAGCAAGCCAAATATGGGTTTTTTAGACGATGCTCCGCTGTTAAGAAGGATAGTGGAGATGGCATACACGATCGCTTTAGTGATCCTTATCAGCGGCATTGTGGGCCTTATCCTTGCCTTTCCGGTCATGTGGCTTTGGAATTTCGTGTTTGGAAAATTCATTATGATCTCTGTATTCCAGGCCTGGGCTTTGAATGTCTTGGCGGGAATTCTTTTTGGCAATAAGGGCGCAAGCACGAGCAAATAATTCTAATGATTAGCAACATTAAAATCACTCAACGACACTAAGTATAGCAAGAATCTTTAGTAAGACCTAGCTCAGAAGAACGGCCAGCGCAGCAATCAATACAATGGCCGCATAATCTCTGATTTTCATTTTCAGTTGAACAAAAAAGACGTTTCTTCTTGGCGTATAGTTTCTTGCGAGCAGAGCATCAGTTACGGTATTCGCACAGGCAAACATGCGCTCAAGCAGCTTAAGGATAAAAGTCCTGATCGTTTTCATCTGCCTTAGATTTCCAAGCCTTGCCCTTTGCGCATCGTTTATCCTTTGCGCGTAGAGGAAAAAGCAAGGGATGAAACGAATTGTAAGTGCAATAAGAAGCGCGACCGTCCTTGGTTCGATTTTCACCAAAGCAAGCGGCCTTAGCAATTTCTCAAGTCCAGTTACAAGATCGCTTATTGTCGTTGTAAATGTCAGCAGGCAGGAAATGAATACGAACAAAACAAATCTCCAGACAACAAACACCCCTTCCATGAGCTGCTGCGGCGAAAAAAGCACGTACATGAGCAGGATGAATGCCGACAGAAAATAGAATGGCTTAAGGTTTCTTAGCAAGGAAATGAAGGAGAGGCGCCCGAGCACGATAAGCATGAGGAGCACTGCGCTTGTCATAGTCATTTTTTCCAGGGTCTTGCTTTGAAATACGATCCAAGAAAGCAAAAGCATCGCAAGAATTTTTGTTCGAGGATCGAGCAGATGTAGTATAGCGGTTTTATGCTCGTATTGCCCGATAAGAAATTGCCGAAACATTCTAAGCCTCTAAGTCTGCCTTTTTTAAAATCGAGCCAGTTAATTTTCTTTTCTCATCATGGAACAGTATAGAGCCTTTTTTCAGCACAACGATCTTTTTTGCATCTTTGATATCATCAAGATTATTGGTCACTAGAATGACTCCTATTTTTCTCTTCTGATTGATTGACTTGATCATCTCAAGGATCATCTGCCTGTTTTTCCTATCAAGCAGGGTAGTTGGCTCATCAAAGACAATATAGGAAGGATGCATGACCAGAACGCCTGCCAATGCGACCAGTTGCTTTTGGCCGGCAGAGAGGGTATTCACATTGCGCTTTGCCAGGGATGCGATACCTAGTTCATCTAGGATATCATGCACTCTTTTTTTGATATGTTTGCGTTGCGCCTTTTCATTTTCAGGTCCAAAGGCGATATCCTCATCGACAATGGAATTGATGAGCTGATCTTCTGGATTCTGAAACAGATAGCCAACTTTTCTTCTTACCTTCTCTTCCTCTTTAGTAGGTATGCCATCAACCAAAACAGTTCCATATGAGGGCATCAAGAGCGCATTGAGATGCTTTGCAAGCGTTGTCTTGCCGCACCCATTGGCACCTATAATGGCGATATAATCTCCATCATTAATGATAAGGGAACCTATAGAGAGGATCTTTGCCTCTTCGTATTTGAATTCAAGATTTTTTATTTCTATCATTGGAATGCGAATGCATACAGGGCAATTTTTCCTTCAAATTCTAATGTTATTATTTTTTTTGCAGGCTTTGGAAATGAAATAAGTTCGTAGAGCAGTGGCTTGCCTATTTTTATTTTTCTTGTTTTTCCTTTGGCATTCATTTTTTTAGTAATGACTTTTTTATTGGAACTTTTCATTGCTTTCTTTGCTGTGTCTATCGTGATCGTTTGCTTGGTTTTGACTATAATGGAACTTTCTTTATTAAGTGAGCGCGCAACAACAAACACTTTGGTTCCCATGGTCTTGAGCTGAAGCATCACCTGATTTTTGCCCTCTTTTTCATTCTCTATATACTCAAAATGCTGCTTGAAACCTTGCCCATATATTTTTTTAGATTCAATCTTGTTTGAAATTGCTTGCAATCCGCCTTTTTTCTTGCCCGGATAGAGTGTTGGATATTTACTGTATATTGGTTCACTTGAAAAGATCGGTTTTTTGGCAACGCCGAGGTTTTTTTGTATCGCTTTCTCAAGCTTTTGGTAATCGCCTTCGCCTACATGTTTATAGATCATTTCCCCCCTATTCACTAGAATCTGCGTTGGCCAGAAATCGATCCTGAATTTTTTGATATTTTTCTTATTTTTGTCCAATACTAATGGGAACGAAATATTGTTTTGTTTAAGGAAGGATTCAATATTGCCTCTTCTCTTCTCGAACTCCCACTCGGGGGGGTGTAAAAGAGTCACTCTAAGGCCGTATCTTGCGTACGCATCATGCAATTTTTGAATATACTTCAAAGAACGCTGGCAATTCATGCAGCTATAGGAAAACACATCTAGAAGCTCTAGCTTTTTCATTTCATGTACTGCTTGATGCTCACTTTGCTCGCAATCAATGCTGCTATGATGAGCTTTATAGTGTCTCCTATTATGAAAGGAAGCACCCAGCCAATGAGTATTTTATCAATTGATAGGCCCGTTACGAGCATCCCCTGCGCTGCTCCCATGACATAGATGATGATGGTTCCAAAGAGCATCGCAATAAGGTAATCGACAAACGTTGGTTTTTTTCTTAGTTCGATGTATTTTCCAACGGCAAATGCGGCCACGAAGTAGCTTAGCAGATAGCCTCCCGTAGGACCAAGGATAACGCCAAATCCCGAAGAACCCCCGGCAAAGACCGGCAGGCCAAGAATTCCAACGATGACATAGAGAATCATTGAGATGGCGCCATAGAATGAGCCCAGCATCGCACCGGAAAGAAGAACAACCAAAGTTTGCAGCGTTATGGGGACGGGAGTAAAACCCAGCGGGATCTTAAATGGGGCAACAGCGGCAACTAAAGCGGCAAACAATGCCGCAAAAACAAGTCCCTTGAGATGCGATTTTTGAACCATACTATTCAATTACAAGCAGAATATCGTCTTTTTTAACAGTATCGTTTTTACCCACTTTTATTTCTTTGATGACCCCTTTCTTTGGGGCGATGATCTCATTTTCCATTTTCATGGCTATAAGCTTGATGATTGGCTGCGCCTCTTCAACCTGATCGCCAACTTTCACCTTGATATCAGTTATGACACCTGGCAATGGGGCCAGCACAACTCCCTGCCCTTGGCCTTCAAGCTCTTTTTTCCTTGCCTTATTGAAAAGCGCCTGGGACTTATTGTGTTCGGTCTCTACTTCATATACATCCTGGCCGCAATGAACAAGGATCTTTCCCTCCTCAGTCTCCTCTACCTTTACTAAGTATTCGACTCCATCGACAGTGATTTTGATCTCTTCCATTGGTTATTTTTGAATTTTTATTTTTCTCTTTGCGATTTCAATATTTTTCAAGAATAAAAAAGCTAGTTATTTAGGCGCTCCCAAACAGGCTAGGGCATGCATGTTGCACGTGCACGCCGGCGAACGACGCGCATTGATTTTGTTGATATCTTAGTGCAAGGGCAATCATGATATGCTTTTTACTCTGTAATCAGTGAAATGAATCTAACTTAAAATTCTATAAAGGAATATTGCCATGCTTCTTTCCTGGCCTTCGCTCTCTTTTTGTCAATAGCATCTCAAGCAATTGGCACAGTACTTTTCTTGTGTCTTCTGGTTCGATTACCATATCGACTTTGCCATGGGACGCTGCTTCATAGGGATTCAAAAATCGCTCTGCATACTCTTTGATTTTCTCTTTTCGTATCTTTTCGGCGTCTTTGCCTGTTATTTCTTTTCTGTGGATGATATTGACCGCTTGCTCCGCTCCCATGACAGCGATTTCAGCCTTTGGCCAGGCTATCACTTTATCATAGCCCATGTCTTTGCTTACTAATGCGATGTATGCTCCACCAAATGCTTTTCTCATGACGAGTGTGATCTTTGGGACGGTTGCTTCTGAATATGCATATAATATCTTTGCACCATGCCTGATGATCCCATTGTGCTCCTGATTGACTCCAGGTAGATAGCCGGTCACATCGACAAGATTGATGATTGGCATGTTAAATGAATCGCAGAATCGTACAAACCGCGCGATCTTATCTGAGCTGTTGATATCAAGGCAGCCGGCTAACACCATTGGCTGGTTTGCGACGATGCCAACGACATTGTTGTTTAGCCGCGCAAGTCCGATGATGGCGTTTTGCGCATAGAGGGGCTGAACCTCAAGGAATGTGTTCTTATCGACGATCTCATCGATGACCTTTTTCATGTCATAGACTTGTTTTGAATCGCTAGGCACTAATGAACTCAATTTCTGGTTTTTTCTGGTAACTGTGTCGGCAACGGCAAGGTAGGGTGGATTCTCAAGATTGTTTTGCGGAAGATAAGACATGAGCAATTTGATC
>CAZFPU010000014.1:0-20184 GCA_964521145.1 uncultured Methanosarcinales archaeon
TGGTTTTTTTTAATAAGCGACCTGAAGGTCGGGATTTAAACCCCTAGTGCACTAAGAAACACCGTTTCAAAAATCCAAAAGCTCCTTTATATACTCCCTCAAAAACACATCAGAATGACAACTAATTTTGTCATATATTAAAAGAAACAAATTGACAGCCCCTAGGCTAGGAAATTATCAATTGTAGTTGTTGGTGATAAATGTATACCAATAAGCCAGCGAGTTTATGGCATTCTTGGCAAATTCTCGTCGACAAAGACAAAAATTCACTACTGCCCAAAAAGGAAACTATTATATAGAACTTGGCGACTAAGTAAGTTCACTGTGCAACTTTAGATTTGGCATCATGACACATTGCACAAATGGTCATGCGCTAAGTACGAAGACACCAGTGTTCTGTTGAATGCGCGTGCTTCGCAAAACAAGGACACACCCTATGCGCAAAGGCGTGTTCTTGCAGTTTTTCGGAAAAAAGATGCTTTCCGAACTTTTCAAAGACCAAGTCGGTTTTTGAGCCGTGTTCAGGAGTTTTTGAAAAAATCCTGACATTGAAAATGAGGTGATTGTTATTCGAACTATAGGTATTGTTATACTTTTTTTATGTTTGATCAGTATGAGTGTTTCCGCATCATTGATTAGCGGATCAGAAGTCAGCGTCGCTAGCAAAAATTCAGAACAAAGCTATGATCATTTGCTTGATTCTTTGTACGCAGGTAATGCGGTTGATGAGTTTGATAACAAGCTCTGGGTCCCTTGGTATAAGACCAGCTCAAGCTGCAATATTGGCGATCTTCAGAATGGTGGGAATTGCAATGTGGACTCAGTCGATTTCGAGCACAACTGCATGGTCACCGATGAATTCTCACAAGTGGGTATCTTGGTTGCCATGGGCAATAGCGAAGCGCGCATGGATAAGTACTATAATACGGTCCTTGCTATCAAAAGTAATAATGGCGATATTCCGGCATGGAGAGTCTATAGAAACGGCAATTCCATTGAGCAATGCAAGCAGGGAGTGAATGGAAATTGCGATACCGCTTCAGATGCGACGGCGCGCATCATAATCAGCTTGTACGCAGCATCAAAGAACACTCAGTTCTCGCAAACAGCACGATCAAAATATCTTGCTCATGCAAACAAACTATCTTCGGATTTCTATGATTTTGAAGTGGTGCATGAATGCAAGAACAGCAACCTTGGCTATGGCCAGATCTGCAACTGGCTTGCAGCGGGAAGCGAGGCAAAGAAAGGCGGTTTAGGATCGCATGACTTTACCTATACAGGATACTTTGGCGATGCAGTGATTGCGATGCTCAACGCATGTGCAATAACCCAAGATCAAAAGTACTGTGTTGCCGCGAAGGATTTTACCCTGAATTATCTGCAGGCAAGCAACTGGAATGGAGATACTTTCAGCGCTCCTCCGGGAAGGAGTTTCAATTGGATAGATATTGATACTGTTCCAAAGGCGCAGTGCACCGGGAACTGTCAGGACAATAATGAATGGGATGGATTTGATGCCCCTCGAGCACTAGGTATCTGCGCAGCCCAATATTATGCGGATAAAATGAATTATCAAATGCCAGGTCTCAAAGAATATTGCAAGCAATGGGGAGATAAGTATATGACTGCTCCTGATAAGGCAGTGATCCAGTATTTCCCTGATGGAAGCACAAGCAAGCAAGCGCAGCATGGCTATTTTGCCCAGGGCCTGCAATCATTGTTCCAATTAGGATACAATCTTGCATTGTATAAATCAAGCTTGAATAGCGCGATTAGCCACTTTAGCCCTTCGACAAGCACCTGGGATCAGGCATCATGTTTTGGTGTGTATACATCAGCACTTGCGGTGAGAAGTCTTGGTATTGGTATTGGAAGAGGCGACATAAGTGAAGGTGTCTCCTCGCTTCCTTTGCCACAGGTTCCATCAACAGGAACTCCGCCAGGTACGGTGACTCCCCCTCCAGTGTTGCAGCAACCAACGCAAACTCCAGCAACACCACCGCAGCAATCCGATATTGCTTCATTAAGCGCTAGCTGCATTGCCTCTTCCACTCCCTGTCCTGTCAAATCCGATAAGACTGAAGGGCAGTGCCGCACAGTGGTGTTCTCGACAGCACAAGGGGATCTGCAGCTTATGGCCTGCAAAAAGGATGGCAACAATATAGAGGTATATCGACAAATGTACCCTCAAATTAGTTTTAAGGCATGCATAGGAGATGGATGTGTTGATGAATATGGCGGCTTTGCAAAATTTGTAATGCAGCCAAGTCAAACCCCTGCAGCGGCAACTCCATCGATTCCAACCCAACCCCCAGTAACTACACCAACGAATCAAGAACCATCCCAGCCGGCAGCGCCAATTCCCTCAAACACTGATTTAAGCTCAGTAGCAATCACCTGCCAAAACTCAGCGCTATGTACGAGCCAGCAGGATGTAACTTCTGGCGATTGCAGGATGGCGCTTACGCAGACCGATAATGGGTTCGTAAAATGGATGGCATGCAAGAAAGGGGCAAATGACGTTGAATTATATAGGCAATCATGGCCAGGCGGCGATTTCAAAGTATGCCTAGGAAGCGCTTGTATTGATCAGAGCTCAGGATTTGCAAAATTCAGCATGGTACAATCCTCTGAAAATATCAACGAGCCAACAGGCAATACCCAAACAACCCCAGAAAATCCAACCGTTGCGGATTCAACTACTCCCCCGACCAATACGAATGAAAATACCGGCGGATCAAGCGGGGGCTCAGGCAGCGGTGGTTCAGGCTCAGCAGTAACCCCAAGCGGTGTTGCAAGCCTAAATGTTGACCTATCAGTCCAAGGAAACAAGATCTCAGACACCATTGAAAACTCGGGCTGCCGGATAGTGGAATTTGCATCAACCTTTGGAAGCAACAAAGCAAGGATATGTCCCAAAGAAAATAATTTCTATGAGATGTATCTGTTGACTCCTCCAATCCAGGCAGTCATGTGCATTGGATCTAGCTGTGTTGGATCAAACAGCGGCTTTGCTCGCTTTAGCGTCTAAATTTGCTACAAGCATTTTTGGAGCAAACCCTTTCCACAATTGTTCGGTGAGCATGTATCGCTCTTTGGTCCCCGTGTCAAACCATTGGCCATCGAATTTGAATCCATGAAGCATCCCTTGCGCTGCCAGTTTTGGAAAGACATCTTTTTCTATCATTGAGTGGCCTTTCCCCACATAGTCAATAACTTCTGGCTCTAAGATGTAGAGGCCTGAATTGATGAAATTGGAAGGTGCCTCTGAGAGCGTTGGCTTTTCAACAAAACGTGTTATCTTATTGTCATGCAGTTCTGCCACCCCATAATTGCTTGGATTGCTTACCTCTGTTAGCGCAATGGTCGCAAGCGCTCCGCTGTTTTTATGTTGTCTATACATCTCATGCAGGTCAATATCCTTTAGCTCATCGGCATTGCACATGACAAATGTCTCATCAAGAAAATCACTGGCGAGCCGTAGGCCTCCGGCCGTCCCTAGTGGTTTATGCTCAGCGATATATTGTATGCGAACCCCAAATTCGGCGCCATTTCTGAAGTAATTGCGGATCATGTCTCCAAGATATAGGACACTGATCGCAATGTCATTGATACCGTGCATCTTGCATAGATCAATGGAATATTCAAGGATCGGTTTTCCTTGCAGCGGTAACATCGGCTTTGGCGTGCTTCTGGTAAATTCTTTCATGCGGGTCCCAAACCCACCGGCAACAATATATGCTTTGTTCAATCCCATAGTGGCCTCCTAATTTGTTTTCTTTTGTTTTTTTGTTTTGTTTCTTGATGAATTTTTTTTTCGATTATCTTTCACGATTTTTTATCTCAAAGCTAAGGCATTTAGCCCGCACCAATGCGTGCGGGTTCTTATCAATTGATATCTTAGTGCAATGATGTGGTTTCCAGCTGCACGCCGCGCCTTTGATTGCCACATTCGATGATTACCCTTGCCTTGCGCGCGGCTTCACGTTGCGCGCCCTCGCCGCAACGAACGAAGTGAGTTGCCTTGCCTTATGAGGCGCGCCTAAATATCCCGCTTATTAATTTGGATCATTCAATGTATACTCTCAAAAATTAGCCAGTAGCTCTGTAACCCCACCACTTATCAACACAGACAGTACCAAAACAAATCTCTAAATCATGCGCTGAATTGTAATTTTGGCGTGAAACTTCTATCATTGATCCTTTTTTGCAGGCTTGCGCCCTGATACCTTCCTGGGTCTGATCTGGTTCTGAATAGCTTACGGTTCTGCAGCTTCCATCATCAACATCTGAGAGCTTGATGCAATTTTTAGCTGCGCTCTTATCAGTGCAGGTAGGGTTTGGGATTCCTGAAGGCTGGCTTGGCTCAGGTGGCGGAGGTGGTGGATTATTTGATGATCCGGGGCAAAATGGGTAGGTTGCCTTTGCAAATCCTGCATCTCCTGCGCAAACACTTCCAAGGCAGATGTTTTTCACAAGAGAGCCAGCTGCTGATTGTTTATACATCTCAAAACTAGTAGGGTTCATGACGCTTGGTTTATCACATGCAAGTATTTTTAGATTGCTCGCTCCATTTGAACATGTTATTGCTCTGCAACCATCAAATGTATCCTGTGTTATTGTTCCGCCACTGCAAGTTGCCGGAATGCTTTGCACATTGTTATAACAGCCATTTGGTGGTGGAGTGCTGCATACATTGCCCTCATCAATTTGCGCATCACAGTCATTGTCCAAACTGTCGCATACTTCGGTTGATGGCGTGCAGCTTGGAGGTGGTGGTGCTGTACTTGGACATACTGGATAATTGGAACTCTTCGCATACCCATTATCTTCAATGCAAACGCCTGCCAAACACACTTTTGCCCCATTGCCGCTCTGCAATTGTTTATACATCTCGAAATTTTGAGGTGATGAAGAATCTGGTTTGTCGCATGCCAAAACAGTCACACTTCCTGAACTGCCAGTGCAAATGATATTTCTGCATCCATCAAAAGTGTCTTTGGTCAGGGTTCCAGAGCATATAGCAGGAATGTCTTGCAGTCGAGCATAGCATCCATTGCTAGTATTTGTTGGCGGAGGGGGAGGAGGTGGTGTTGTAGTATTCTGAGGAGGCAGCGGAATGTTTCCAAAAGTTATCTTTGCATATCTTGCCTTGTTATTCATTCTTCCATCCAGATACGCCAAAAGTTCAACAGCGCTTGCCACCATTTCGTTGGTTGTTTCAGTGAATTCATAGGTGTCAAGATTATCTTTGTAATTAAAGATCGTATCCGAATCGGCAGTGGTATCGAAAGCGCCGTTGATCCAGCCAGGGATGTGCTTCTTGCCGTTCTTGAATGTTTTAGTGGTATCAAAGATTTTTGTCGTAGTTTCTCCTTTATAGCCATTGCCTAAAGCGCCCAGTTGTGAATTCAGGATATTGAATCTGCCATCAAGGTAGACATAATTAGAGCCATCAAAAAATTGGTAGCCAGTTCCTCGTGCTCCGATTATTTGACCACCAGTCGCTGAATTGTATTTTGTGTCAACGAGATATCTTGAATGGAATTGCGATGGGAAATTACCAATGCCAAAGATAAAGCTAAATGAGGCAAGCGCACTTCCTTGGGACACTCCATTTTGAACAGCGTTCATCCCAGTTAGCCAGGCCAACTGGTTGTCTGCGATTAAAGGAATAAATGGTTCTGGGCTGCTATGCAATTCTGTTGCCTTTCGTAGCCAAAAGCCCTTCGGTTAGCATGTATCTGCTATTCTGGAATTGGATGTTTGGGTCAAATTGAAAGATTCGCTCCCCATTATTTGAGATTGAGTTTTGGCCGGCATCTTTGTAGTCATAGAATAGTTTTCCTCTGAAGAATTCCTCTGGGTTTTGTCCATTATATGCATATGCCAAACCAGCGCCTGCTAATTGTGATTTATGCCTAACGTATTCCTCCCAATAGAATTCATTTCCCCGAGTGCTATCTGAGACAAAAGTGGTGCTGATCGAATTTCTTAGATTGTATGCTTCCTGCAGGTACTTCACATCATTTGAATAGTCATAAAGTAAAAAGAGAGCACTCCCCCAAAATCCAATTTCACTATCTGAACTTGAAAAGCCCCCATAATTATTTTTGATGAATTGGTAGGTGCTTACCGATCTGCTAAATAATGTTTGGGCATCATTTTGCGAGCCATCATAGACAGCGGGAATCGCTTCAAGATACCCAAGCAAAGTCATGACCGTGTACTTGCGATTGGACTGCGGATAAAATATCGTGCACGGATTTGGCTTGCTCGCGAAAGCTGCTTGATTCACATTTACATCAAAATAGCAGCCAAACTCGTATCCCCATCCTTGGGACACATCAAAGCCATCGTTGTTATCAAGGAGAACTCCTGTTTTTTCAATATATTTAACGTCAAGACATGGCTCATCTGCCTGGCACTTGTAGTAGGATGCCGCTGTGTTCATGCACTGCTGCCATGTAGCTGTTCCATCATTTGAGCCGCAGAGAGAGACAACGGGAACGGTCTCTAGAAATTGGGGGGGATTTCCTGGAATGAATATGTCCAAACTTGTTTTCGATGTTGGGCCAGGCACAAATGCGTTGAGTATCTTCATGCTTGGATTTAGCCGAAATCCGATCCCATCAGTTCTTTCCTGTATTTTTACCCCTTGTAGTCCTTTGAGATAATGTACATAGGAAATGATATGTTTCTTGATATCGGCATTTTGGAATAATGCAGGATTTCTTCGGTACGCGCTGCCTAAACGAATCAAACTAAGCGCTGCCTGATCTGCCTCCATGATAAAGCTTCCATCAGCAATTATGTTCAGGGGAGGGTTATGATTTGCATGAAGATCTTCATGAAAATTTGAACCCTGCTGCAATTGCGCGTTGAAGAATTCCACAAATAAAGGAATCGTATTTGAATATACGTTTGAGTTTATGTTAAATTGAGGAGATTTGAGTCCTGCATTGGTTTGGATATAATAATTTCCTGATGAGGTAAATGAAGTGAAGATCCCAATAAGGCATGGCAAATTGCCCTGGCAATTTACATTGTTCCCATTGAAGTTCTTTGCCTTTTGCAAAGTGAATGTCGCAACCACCGCATTGGATCCAGCATCTCGTATGTCAAAACTTCCAGAGCTTGCGCTAGTATAGACGACAACTTGCTTGTTTGAATTGGGATGGTAGCCTAGTTGCGATACTGCTGCTAGATCAGCGCTTGCAAACGCACAGACAAGCAGCATGAATGCAAGGAGTATCACGCCTTGAGTCCATATTTTTTTTGTCATTTTGTTTTCACCATCTGGTTCTTTTCTTGATGTTGGTATTTTGATTTTGGAATTTATTAGTTGGTGATTTTGTTTTGCTTATGATGAAAATGCTAAGTTATTTTGGCCGCACCAAACATGCTAGGCAACTCACTTCGTTCGTTGCGGCGTGCGGCATCTTATTAATTGATATCTTAGTGCAAGGTTAGCTTTTCAATGTCTTTTTTTGTTTCTATTTGTTTCTGATTGTTTTATTTCCTTGGTGGTATATTTTAATCAAAAAACCTCATTGCCCTTGTATGAAATCACTGGGATTGATGATCAGGCTCGCTGGTCTTTGATCAACAGTCGATTGATCCTTGGCTACGCACGTTATTGTGTAATCCTGATCGCCATACGGATATGTTTTTGGACCGATGCGGTTTTGATTGTAATTGAATTGCTGCTGGCCATTGCCAAAGTTCCAATCATAGAGATAATTTCCAGAACCATCAAGGCCTCTGCAGTCAAACACGTATTCTATTCCTGAGCCAGTATCTTTTGGATACCATGGTGCAATTGAAATTGCGGCTCTAAATTCGCCACTGCAGTTAGTGCAGGGCGTTGCGTTGCCTTCTGAAATCCTATAGATGACTCCTTCGGTCTCTCCAAGGCCTACAAATCCTGCCTCGCCATAGATGTCGCTAAAGTATAATCCATCTGGGCCAAAATCCAAACCAATTGGTGTTCCGTAACCATTGCCGGTGTAGTGCATGAATTGTCTTGAAGAAGTGACGTTGCCCGCGCTGTTGAGTGTGTATTCAATGATTTCTTTGCCATGGGTCTGTCCTTGTTGGTAAATGGGTCCCGCAACAGCAACATAGAGCTTGCCTGTCAATGCTTCTGGAAATCCTGCATTGCCGGGGTTGAATTCGACATCTACTGGTGAAGGGTTTAGCAGGGCGATCGCTTTGCTTACATACTCATTGGTGCCAGTTCCCCAAAGATAATTCTCGCCTTGATTGATTTTTAATAATCGATCATTGGTGTTTGGTGAGTTATCAGTTACGAAGAGTTGACTTGTGCCTGGCCTCCAGTCCCCTCCAAATGGGTTTCTAAGACCCTTTGCATATACCTCAACATTGCTTCCATCAAGGTTCATGCGAATTATTTTTCCAGCGAGTATTGTGTCGCTTTGCGCGTTGTTTTCATTGAGCGCATCGCCAAGCTGTACATAGAGCAATCCATCGGGACCTTTGGTGATCTCTTCTATTTGATGCGAAGGCGCTGAAGGAAGATTATCAAGTATAGTTTGCTGCGCAAGAGATGATTTTCCATCGTTGCTGGTCGTGAACTTTATTATCTTGTTCTTGACCGTATCATTGACCACATAGACCGTGCCAACAAATAAGTCTCCAGTCACCTCATCGACATAGAGGCCAATAACCCCCATTTGACCTCCCCCCGTAATGCTTGAGAACGGATCGAAATTGAGCAGATTTTCTGCGTAGGTACTTTGCGAACCATTTTTGTAAACCACTTTTACTTTTCCATATAACTCAGTTACATAGAAATATGGCCGTTGATTTTGAGGGAATGCATTGTACATGTTCTGAGGAGGGAATGCGATATGCACAGGTGCATCAAAATCAGTTGCGAATGGTTCCACTTTGAATCCTGATACCGTAGTCCAGGTTAGATTGCCGCTTTGATTGGATGCAGGCTGCGCACTTGTCGTGAAAGTCCTCCAATCAGACCAGGGGCTTGTAGATCCATTATTGAAATTGTAGTGAATCCTAACTCGATAGGTTGATGAAAATCCTAATGATGCTGGCCCTGCACTGCTTCCTTCAAAGGTACCATCGGGTGTGTGCGTGTGAAATCGTAAGCTGCCAATAGTATGCGCATTCCAAACACGCTCAGTCATTGCGTTGTCCCATACTTCCCAGTCAGTCGAGGGAATCTGCACTTCATTTGAGGGTACCTGGATGTTTAGATGAAAAAATGTTGGAGAGGTATCTAATTGATTTTGAGTAGGCTCTATCCATACAAAGCTTGAAGAGCTGTTGCTTGAGTTATTGCCTGAACCTTGTACACAGATTGGATACAGTGAGCTCTTCGCAAATCCATTGTCGCTTATACAGGTATTTGCAATGCAGATTTTGCTAACCAGTGTGCCTGCTTGGGATTGTTTGTACATTTCAAACGTATTATCTGCTTTGTCGCATGCCAAGATCTGCATACTTGATGCTCCATTCACGCATTGAATTGTTCTGCAGCCGTTGAACGAGTCTTGAGTAATTGATCCGCCGGTGCATGATGCAGGAATAGTTTGTACGTTGTTGTAGCAGGTTTGTGTTGGCTGGCATACATTAGTCTCATCAATTAGCCCATCACAATCATTGTCAATAGTATCACATACTTCTGTTGTAGGCGTGCATACTGGAGGCTGCGTGCTCATGCAAATTGGATAGTGACCGCTTTGCTGGTATCCTTCGCTTTGCATGCAAGTTAGACCGATACAAATGCGTGGAGGATTGCTTGTCGCGATTTGCCGATACATCTCAAAATATTCAGGATTAGTATTGCTTGGCTTTTCACAGGCAAGTATCTGAATATTGTTTGCACCGCTTGAGCATGCTATGGTTCTGCAGCCGTTGAACGTATCCGAAGTTATGGTCCCGGTGCAGTTAACCGGCATATTTTGCAGAGCTGAGAAACACGCAGTGGTGTTGCCAAGAGGAGATGATGTGTTTGCAACGCTGAATGTTATCACGTAATCATTAGGCGTTGTTGCTCCTTGAGTGTCCTGGCATTGTACATACCGATTGTAGGTTTGCCCATTTGCAAGTCCGCTTAAAGGAGTAATATGATTTAGATTGCCACTCGACGAAAAATTAGTCATTGCGACAAAAGCAGTGCTCGATACATTGCTAAATTTGCAATTGGCTGCTTCGTTGGTTGTAACACTCATCGTTGTAGAAGTGGTACCAGCTGGCAATGATCCCGTTGGCTGTCCATTGCTTATTATTGGGGGATTGTTAGTCGTATTGGTGGTATTAGTGGTGTTGGTTGGAGGAGTTGTTGTGTTGGTTGTGCAGATGGGATAATTTTGGCTCTTAGCGTAGCCATTATTGCTAATGCACGTCGCCCCGATACATATCTGTGAAACCAAAGAACCAGTTTGTGATTGCTTATACATTTCAAAGAATGCTGGATTGGTAACGCTTGGTTTGTCGCATGCGAGTATCTGCATGTTGCTTGCCCCATTGGTGCACTGGATTGTTCTGCAGCCGTTGAATGCGTCTTGGGTTATTGAACCGCCAGTGCACGAGGCAGGAATGTTTTGAACATTGCTAAAGCATGTTGCGTTTGATGGAGGAGTTGTATTGGTGTTATTGGTTGGTGGCGTGGTGTTTGTATTATTAGTAGGAGGTATGTTGGTTGTATTCCTATTCCAAATATTGAAGATACCATGCGGAACTCCCGATTTATCAGGATAGTAAGGAGCTCCTGAATCGAAATATTCTACCGGAAGCGGGACTTTTTTTCCATCAACTGAGCAAAAATAGTCATAGATACCATGATCGGGAACGCTATGCGTTATCTGATTTTCAGTTCCAAGATTAGTCACTTGATGGGTCTGCGCATTGAGCACTTCCCACGTTTTGGTTCCTGATCCTGAGTATTCGCATTGCAACGTTGAAGTTAGGTTGTTTGGATTGCTTACTACGTTTATTTGGGGATTCCAGTTTGCCGATGGTCGTAAGTCAATATGCAGATCGCCCCTCCATTGGTGGCTTCCATTGGTATTGTTTACAATTATGCAGCCTACATGGTAGAATCTATTTGTCTGGAATGTGTAGGTAAAATGATTTCCAGGGGCTCTGTCTAGCCCTTCGGCTTCATTAGGAAGATCAAGGATCGCACTGCCATTGTCTGGTCTGATAAAGAAGTCTCTAAGATATCCAGTTTCGGTATCGGTATAACATGAGAATGTGTAGGTCAACGTATCAGGATTTGAAGAAACCACGCGAACATGCGCTCCAGAGCTATCAGTATGCGCATATACTAACGGTACCAAAAGCAATAATGCAGCCATATAGTATGTTTTCATAAGCCTCTCAGATTCCAACAAAATGACATATTACAATGACTAAAATTATCTAATAGATGCTAATTGGTAACATTTCTAATAAAATTGTGTGACACCTAGTTGGGAGTGAAAAATGAGAATTAGGGGTTTTTTAGTCAGTTTGATAGGTTGGGAATTGCCTTTAATAACTAAGAAATAATTAGTATTCTTTCTAAAAAATTTAAATATAGACCTGTTTTCCTAGAAGCCATGGTAGAAGCACTAGGGTTTATTATTGGAGTTGCATTTTTAGCTTGTGGAGTTTTTTCTTTTGTATTTAATAAACGAATGAGTAGATTATCAAAACACCCGTTAAAACCTAAGCTTCTCAAAAAAAGAGATGGGGTTACTTCAATCGGTATGTACTGGTATGGAATTGGTTTTACCATAATTGGAGTATGCCTCATTTGGATTTCTCTAGCTCAATAATCTGTGGCACAAAAATACATAGTTTTTGTTAATTTGTATACTGATATATTTAAATCCGCATAACGATAACATGTCTTAAAATTCAAAGAAATTCACCCCGTAACAACCTTCTTCCTATCACTCTCATTCCCCCTAACAAACGGTTTTGTCTCAAACCCACTCAAAACAAACTGATAATTATTCTTGACATATTCCTGCATTGTCAATATACTCTCTTGCATCGTAAATTGTCCAACACGTTTATTCGCTCCATCGCCTTCAAAGATCGCGCCTAGATCTTTTGCAGTATCCAGACTTTGATACCCGATCAGTTTCTCGATCATATCCTGACTAAAGGCAACATCTCCAAGTAAAATTGCAGCCCTGCCAACTAAAGCATACACCCAAGGAGCATCTTCTTTTATCACAGCATTTCCCGAGGAATCGTAACTTTGTGAAATGACATTATCCTGGGTATACTTGAGCTTATAGAATTGCAATGACTTATTTGCAGAAAGCATGAGATCGGGATCCCCACTCTCTGCTGAACGAACCATTATCCACAGTGAATTGATACTGTAGCCACCTGCATCGATGCCATTGCCATAATCACCATTCTCGGCTACCATCGAATTATACAAACCATTGTATATCTGGGATCTCAAGATCAGATCCTTCATGTTGTTGTACACGGAATTCCATGGCTCCCCTCGTCTTTGCGCAAGATCCCTAAAGACAGTCATATCAACATAGGAAAGCCACACCTCTTTTGCCATCCAAGAGCTATTGCCTCCGGAGCTTCCACCATACGGAGCGAGTAAATTAGTATCAGTAATAGCGACAATCTCAAGCGCATTGGCAAGTGAATCGATCTGTGCGCTATATTTCTCATCTCCCCACTGGTTTTGTGCGATAAAAAGCGCTTTGATCGCCCTAAGATCGGCATCTGAGGCAACATTCGATCCATCCCCTTGCACCGATTCATCAGCCTCGAGGCGCCACATCATATAGCCAAGATCTTTTTGCAGCATGTAGGTTTGCATGTACTGCAAAGCCCTATCAAAAGACTGCTTGTCATTTTCTTGCGCTGCCCACAGCAGATAATAGCTGATTGCCTCGCTGTTCGTCTGCTCTTTTCCAGGATATGACTGCAGCGGATCAAGGGTCCAGTACAGATCCACGTGCCCATTGGGTTTGACCAATTTCTGCTGCAAAAATTGTTTTGCCGCATCAAGATTGAAAGCAACATCCTCACTTGGGATTATACCCCCTTCGGGCATCGCCGGCTTATCTACTATTTGCGGCGGTGTTTTTTCGATAACACCCACAGAGAGCAACATCTGAAAGACAAGAGCCGTACCCAGATACATGAACACCAGCAGCCAAAGGAATGCTATTTTCATGCCGGTGTTTGATTGTTTAGGAGCATTCATTGCATATCACCAACATCGATGGTTTTTTGTCTTTTTTTAAATGGTTTAAGCGCAAATAAAAGCAAGAGTATAGGGAGACTGATACCACTAATGATCATCCCAGCCAACCGAGCTTTGCTCGTCTGGTATTCAAGCGATATCAGATATGATCCTGCCTGTTGCGGATAGATGAGCATGAAGTATGGCCCAATAGGTTCGATCGCAAGTTCTCTTCCATCCAAAAGAGCTTCAAAATTCTTATGATAGGTCATCTTGACTATTATTGCGCTTTGAACATCTGCATTGCGAACCTGTATCTGATAATTATCGGGATTTATCATCACAAAATCCACTTCACTTGCATATGGCTCTTCAAGCATTCCAACATAGGAAGCAAGATAGCGAACCTCGGCAAGATCCTTTCCTACAAATTCCTCCCGAGCTGAGCCGCAATAGTGCTCCTTGAAAAGCTCACGGCACCCCATATCCAGATTTTTCACTTCCAAAACAGAGGCGTAATCAACCGCTTGTGCAAACGAAGGATCGGTAAGTGGCACCGGGTAGTATCCATATCGTGGATTTTCAGTTGGAACTAATGTAAGCGTTCCATTCAATCGAGTGCTCGTAAGCGCATCTCTAAACCCTTCCACTTTATTGATGTAGAGCCTTCCGACATTCGCAGCCTTCAAATACAATATAGCGAGATTAGCATTATGAAATCCTGATGAGACGGAAAATAATTCATCGGTATAGGGATTTGTGATGCCCTGCTCGTAATAGCCATACACCTGCTCCACATTCTGAAATGAATTTCGAACAGAAAAACTCTGATCAGTGTAAGGAAAACTCACTCTCCCAGGGACTTGCTCATTTATGAATTCTGGTTTCCCTTCAAGAGTGGAAGTTGTCTGCCAAAATTCCTGTACATTATAGATTATAATGCTTGAGATCGCAACAAATGAGACAAGCAGCGAATAATATATTATTTTCTGGGCTGTTGTCCTATTGATATTTGACATGGCGGCAACCAAAATACATGCTGTTATAACGAATTCAGGAATGATGCGATGATATTGGATCGAACGCAGCAGATTCATCGGGAAGATACTGTATAATTCAAGATAATAGAAGAGCACCATCATGAATAAAATGACAGAAAGTCCAGAAATGAGCTCGTGGTTGAGCAAATAGCTTGTGTGCTTTTTCCTATTCTTGAAATCAATAAAGGCATAGATAAGAAATAACAGCCCGGCAATCATTATTATGGGACCAGGGCCTTTGAGGTTTCCCGCATCAAAAAAGAAATCCTTGAGAGTGATTATATTGTAGGGAACGTGATAGTAAGGCAAGTATGTTACACCCATGTGCGCTCCAGAGGTTTGCTGCACATAGCTCATCTGGGGGATGAAATGGACAGCACCGACAAGGATGCTGACCAGTATCGCTGCAAAGTAATGCCACAGATACCTTGTGTGCCCAATCTGCTCATTTCTTCGAAGCGCGATTGTTATCAGATAAAGCCCCATCGCCATGCACAGTGAAAAGAAAATAAGCGGATGCGAAATGTAAGAAGCTGTCAATGTCAAGATCACCGTTAATCTAAAAGGCTTGATCGGATCTCGTAGGAAAAAATAGAGGCCAAGCGGATACAAGAACAAGAACACCACTGTTATTGGCTCCCACCCATAGCTTCGCAGAGTCAAAAAAGTATTTGCCAGGACAAAGATAGAACAAAGTGCAGATACAAAGATTCTTTTCGATACTTGATAGCACACTAAAAAAGTGGTGAACACTGCAAGCAGATGCCCAAAGATGATCAGATACAATGCACTTTTAGCGATGCTTAAACCAGTAAGCATGATAACTAGTATATGCACAAAATAAAATGTCGGCTGATAGTATTCAAGCAGCGGCATGCCAAGATACCAATAGGGATTCCATCCATAATTTGGAAAATTCTCCATGATGAACTGCGTTTTCCAGATATGCGTCTCAAGATCCCATGCCCCATACGTTGGCAGGTTTCCTTCATTGGTCCTCCATTCCGTGTTGTCATAGGTTTGCGATATCCAATCTTCCCCAAATAGCAGCTTCTGATCAAGCGCAAACCACACTAAGAATATGAAGAGCAGCGCAGCTAGTATCCCTAGCATGTGTTCGACCCTTATTTTCTCGTTTGCCTTTGGCACGAGCTGCGTGTCTTTGGAGCCGTAGTTTCTTTCCATGGTGAATTTTTTGAGATTTTGTTTTGCTTTTTTCTTGAATATCCTAAATCAAGTTTTTCTAATGCTTTGAAGGGTATGGAATTGGCGGCAGACGCTCAAAATCTGCGGATTTTGCCCTATGCGACACCCCGTAGGGGGCGACCCCCGTCGCATCTGCGCCAGAATTTTTTCTTTCGCAAGATTTGGACATATAAGAAGCATTTACACTAGCTCCGACAATAGTCGAATGTCGTCTTTGATGCTCTGTTGGCACACCCGTATGCAAATGTACATGCGCGTTATCTTTTGCAAAAGTCGGGCCAACAGTGCCTACAAATAATATAGAGCTCGTCAAAACCATCGCATAAAATAAAAGCCAAACTGAGATTGGCAGATATGTTCTCAAAGTCACAATGTCAGATGCAAGTGAAGCTTGATAGAGAGCATACATGCTAAGTGTATAACAGACAAGCGCAAGCAAAAGATTCCATTTGATGTGCCACCATCCCGATAGTGTTCCCTTCTTGTCGGTTCTTACAAACCCGATATACCTCTTGAAGAGTACACTGAGCGCAGCATGCGCATAGATAAACATACTATTAGTGATCAAAGAATATTGTAAAAGCGCGTCTTGAATCCTAACTTTTTCTCCATCAACACGTTTTCGTAAACTCACATACACAAGCATGATACCCATTGCCACATTGAAATACAGTGCAATGACTAAAGACGTTGGAAGCCAGCTATGGTGCGTCCCTAGATCGAAAAGCAAAGATAATATCGGCACTAAAATAAAAGCCAGGGTCACAAATCCGATCAGCCACCATCCCAACGTATAGAGTGTATGGATCTGATAGCGAAGTGAAAAGTCCCCCTTAAGAAGCTTGAAGAAATGCTCGCGTAAAATCGCAAGATTTCCATTAGCCCAGCGGTATTGCTGCGAGCTGTAAGCTGAGAAATCAACAGGACCATAGCCATACACAAGGATCTTTGGAACATACACCCCCTTGTAACCCGCCTGATTGATCCGTAAGCCAAGTTCTATGTCTTCTGTGGCCGTATAATATGAAAATCCTTTCACTTGCCTAAACACCGCTGTTCGGATGATTGCATTCGTTCCGCAAAAAGGCAAAGCGCCATCTAGTGCCTTGCTTTGACACTGAGTCTGGAAAAAAATATTCGCTCCTATCTTTGTTGCTCGCTCAAGAGGTGTTCCATCGTTGATATAGTATTGGGGAAGCTGCACAAAACCTACCTGCGCATCAGAAAAATAAGGCATCGTTTCTTCGAGCAGGTTTGGACTTGGCGCCTGATCAGAATCTAAAATAAGAACATAATTTTCAGTTACATGATTTGCGATCGCATTGTTGATATTTCCTGCCTTGTAGCCCTTGCGATCATTTCTTCTAATAATTTTGCAGCCATGCTGCTTTCCAAGAACGCTCATCTCTTTTTGGCTTTCAGATTCCGTTGAGTCATCAAGCAGATAGATATGAACAGGCATATGCCATGAGATCTTCTTGCAGGCGCGAATGGTCCTATCCACAATATCCTTTGGCTCATTATAGACAGGAAGCAAAATAGCAACCGCATCCTTGTTGCCTTTTTGCCATTCCTGCAAGGAGGTTTGGCTTTGCTTTGGCTTGTTGGTAACTAACAGGTATACAAAATAGAGGCCAAAGAGGAACGAGAAAACTTCTGCGGGAAAAATAAGATAGGTTAATGGAAAGCGCTCAAATGAGCTTATCGGGAATTGCTGCGAAGTTGTAAAAGCCAGGATAGTATCTGAAAGATAATACCACAGGATGAATATGTTTGCTGCGCCAAAAATAGAATAGAAGACCATGTAGCGCGCAGGCTGCTTTTTTATGAGTGTCATGGTGTATCTATGTGCATAGCACCTTAGTTTGTTCGCTATCTTGTTTCATCGCTATGCCATACTTATTTATCGACTATTTTTTCGAAATATCCTTCCAATTCCCGTGCCTACCAGTGCAAGAGGCACTAGTACTAATGTTATCATGAACCCAAACAGGGTCGGGAACAGGGGCACTTTACGCAGTGTGTCAAAAGACCAATCCTTTAGGCCAGAGCCAGCTGCCACCACACTTCCAGTGATCATGTTAGACGTCAGTGGACTTGCGATGCTCTGCACATAAAAGTTTCTATCCTTGATTGGATATGTTATGCTGCTGTTCTCATTAGCCATTGATACCGATTCAACGGTATATGTAGTATCCGGAGTTTGAGCCAATACAGTCGATTTCCAAGTCCCATAATTGGAGTCTCCGGCCGCAAGTTCCAGAGGCAGGATGAAAGATTCCCCCCTACTAGATATAACGCTTACCTCTGCCTGCGTAATTCCCATGCTATCTTTAATGTCGACGCTTAATTCCACGCTTGTCCCATTGCTTACTTCATTTCTATCCAAAAGCACATTTACGAGTTTTAGGTATTCAGGGGTTATAGATTCCTGATCTCCTGCTGCATAAAATGATGTTTCTCGCACTTTGATCTCTTTTGATGCGCCATCGGGAGTTGCAACGTCAATTGATTCAAGGACATATTCACCGATATCGAAAGCCATGAAGTCAGTGCTCCACGTGCCATAGTTACCATCACCTTCGTCCAGTTCAAGATCCTTGGTTAAGTATATGCCTCTTGGAGTAACTATCTTCGCAGTGACTTCTGAGATCCTTCCTTGTTTAAGTTTGATATCCATTTTCAGGGTTTGCTCTTCGCCTTGAAGCGCTACATCCTTTACAAAGAAGGCGTAGACAAGCTCTGGGTTATTGTTGGATGCGAATTGGCCCCCTCCCGCGTTTGCGCCAATGCGATCTTCGTCCTCATCCTCTTCATCCTCTTCTTCATCCACTTCTTCTTGTTCGTTATTTTGAGGGGTTGTCCTATAATGCGCCCTTGATTTTGGAAGTATAATAGTATCATTTCCATTCTTATCCTGAGCGATCAATGCAACGATGTAGCTGTTTCCAAAGGGCAGATCGCCCACCGCTTTCTGCCAATGGACCTCTTTCTTCTGGGTATTATTGCTATGCATCACAAGCTCATAGATCTGTGTTATCTTGCTTCCAGAGTCAGTGTTTTCGAGCACCACGCTTAGTTTTAATGGATCGAACGCCCGCTGATTGGTATACACGTTGATGACACTATCAGCACTTCCAAGCACATCAGCGCCATTATCTGGCCCCGAAAAGTATGGATTTGCAACGAACTCGACATCAACGAGCCATTTTTTTTCATTAGTTGCGGTTTTTGCCAGGATGATGACTTGTTTTATATTGCTTGTAAACAATAATCCAGGAGTCCATGAAAAAGCGCTTTTGGCCGCACTTTCTTGCTTGAGCACAATGCCATCGACACTCCAGCTAACTGATGCAGCAGTATTGAGCGTTACTTCAAAGGTAGCAGTTTCTGACTCAAACATGCCATAGGTGCCAGCCTGTGCGTTTTTTATGTCAAGATTTGTCTTGCTCTGCTTGATATTTGAGATTACATCCTCTGAGCCGTCGTTAGTGTCATTGGTCACAGTATTATTCTGTCCATTTTCAGAGGGGATCTGTTGGGTTTCATTGTTAGCAGAATCATCTGACTCATTGTTTTCTGACTCTTCATTTTCGCTATTTTCTTCATCGTCAGAATTTTCATCATCAGGGAAATCAGTAAGAAGCTCCAGATGGATATTTCGTGTTCTTCCGGGCAACGCGGCAAAAGTGGTCGATCTGGGCATGTGATTTATCATCTCTGCGCGAACCTGCGTAAATCCAGGATCTACAAGGAGCGTGATTGGGCTTTCTCCAACCTCTTCGTCATTGATGAAAATCGTAGCGCCACTGGGACCAGATGTGATAATAAGCGTTGTCTTATCTTCATCGTCATTTCTTTGCTGGGCCGATTGCTCAGCATCTGAGTCCTCAGACTCATTTTGATTTTGCTCAGTACCCACTTTTTCATCAGTCGTATCTGCCGTATCTCCATTTCCACCAGGGATATCATCAACTACCTGAGCTATTGCTCCTGGGTTTTGATTGCCAGGAATCGGCACAGACTGGGCAAGAGAAGGCACTGCCAAAAGGACCAGCATGACCGATAAAAATCCCATTAGCTTTGCCGATTTTGATTGCAGCATCTTCTTGAGTAGCAAAGGTACACGCAGCTTATCATCACTATGCCACGTGAATGTCTTGTTGAGAAAGAAATTGACGAGGAACATGGCAAGAATAGCCGCTGCGTTCCAAAGCAGCAGCAGGTTCTCACCAAACGAGTGCACTAGAAATGCGAATAAGCTTACGGTCCCGATAAGAGTGATCAGACTGATTGCCTGAAAAGAAGCGAAGCGTGACATCGCATGCTTGTTGCTCTTGTTTTTTCGAAACGTTATGAAATGGTTTCCAAAGAAGTTCGAAACTATGGCGATCTCTGTCGCGATTATTGCCGCGAATATATGGTGCATCCCAAGCGTAATGAGCAGATACAGTATAAGCGAATTAACTAAAACACCAATTGAGCCTACTAAGGCAAACAACGCTATTTTTTGGTTCTTCAGTCGAGATATTACATGCCTCTTTGAAAATGGCTGAGATAGTTCCATATGATGCACCCGTTTTATTTTTTGAAGTTGAAGTTATTTTCCGTGAATTTTGTTGAACTGTACGTACATTTGCTGTTGTTGGCAGCACTATGTTCTCGCCTATCAGCATATCTACCCTGGGGAAAAGGGCGTGTCAACGAACGATGTCGTTGGAGCGCAGGTCTCGCACT
>CAZFPU010000015.1:0-20017 GCA_964521145.1 uncultured Methanosarcinales archaeon
CAACGGATCGCCGTTGGCACAAAGGGGCACTCGCTTTGCTCGGCCCCTGGGATTCTTATCGTCTATAATCTAATGGGATTACTCGAAAGTGGTCCTTGCATGAAAAATATATAAACTGCTGGTGATATGCAGTTCTGATGGCGAGGCTAAAACTGAAGGAGTTTGAGCATACGTATTTTCTAGGAGAAGGTCCACTGTCCCCTGCTATCTCCAAGACAGACCAACGTGCCCTGTGTCATGGGCTTGGTGTCAGCGATGACTCTCTTGAAACGATCACTAGTCTCAATTTTGACAATCTTGAAAGAAAAGTCAAAAAACTGGCAATCGGGGAGCGAAGGCAGCTGCAATGCGATGACCAATATTGGGCTTCGCCACGCCTACTTGTGATTGGCCCAAAAATCTCTGATCCTAAGAAAGTTCCATACACGCTTGTAAAGCACGATAACAAGCACGCCACGGTGCGCATGCATGGTGGGGGCATTTCGATACAGCTCGAAGATAAGGCGCTTACCTATACCGATATCGGATCCGAATTTCGTGACTTCATGAACCTGATAAAACGCTTTGAGACGGTGACGAATCATTACGCGAAAGCCGAGACCAACAAAGCAGACTTGTTCGATGATGGGCTTCTCTTCCTCTATAGCAAAGAAAAAATGTCTTCCGCGCATTCCTTTCAGACTGCCCTGCTCTATAAGGTTCGCACACGATTGGTACATGAGAATGGCAAAGAGTATGTCTTGGTAACCGCAAAATACAAGGGAAAAAAAGACACTGAAAGCAAGCAAGGTGAAGAGAACGAAGAAGCGCAATTCCTAGTCAAGGACCTGGGGGCGGCAAAGCAGCTATTGCATGCCTGCGGGCTTGATAGCATGATCTTTTGCAAAAGGAAATATGTAGAACTCTATCCCATCGAGGGTCCAAAATTAAATGGCAATCGCTACGAAGCTAAAATAGAATTCGCGCGAGTGCGTGAGTTCTTTGATCACTACTGCGCCGAGTTTGAGGTGAATGCGCCAGAACGCTACTCTCGAAAGAGCCACCAATTCCTAGAGCAGCGGGCCAGAGATATTGGCATCAAAAATCCCGAGCTTACTCTTCGTGAGGGAGGGCTTCGCATGCAACCAGGCTACACTCTCTCCATTGAGCGCAAGGTGAATTATCTGGGAAAGAAGTAGTGCGAATTCCAATCCAAAACGTTTAAATAAGCCCAATCCAAAAAACAATCCATGCTTGAACTGGCAAGAAAAGAAATACTTGAAATTCTCACACAGACTACAGTAATCCTTCGAAACACTCAAAATCGGGACGTGATCCAATTAAAAAATCTCAGCGAAAGCGCTGCCAAGAACGCGTCGCTTTCCCAGGACACCAACTCGATCTCAGTTGCGATAATAACCTATGCGCTCTCAAAAATAATCGAGCGTGAGGATTCGAAATTCAGATGTACCAAGATAATTGTGCTTCTTGATCGCGCTAGAAAATTTCTAAGCCAAAACAATGAGGCGCTTTTTCAAGATTGTCTAAGAAAAGTGCTTCGAGAGATTGAATTTCATGATGAGAAGCTGCAATTATACTTGCAGGAAGTCATAAACAAGGCGCAGATAAAGAAAGGATGCACAATGTGCGAGGTGGGCGTTTCAACCGCGCAAGCCTCTCAAGTCATGGGCGTCTCGCAGTGGGATATCATGGGCTACCTTGGAAAGACATCCATAACAGACCAGCATGCAGCTTCCCACAATGTAAAGATCAGGCTGCAATTTGCACGGAGACTATTCCAATGAAGACAATAGTCTTTGATACCGGACCAATAATCAGCCTTACCATGAACAATCTGCTGGGTCTTCTTGAGCATCTCAAGAAAAAATCCAATGCGCGATTTCTGATACCTAGGCAAGTGAAAGCGGAACTTGTGGATAATCCTATGAATAATACCAAGCGATTCATGTTTGAAGCCATGCAGGTCTTAAGGATCATTGAAAAAGGAGTTTAGAAGTTGTCGATGTCGATGAATATGCGACAAAGGAACTTTTGAGCATCGCAAATACCGCGTTTAGCGCAGAAGGGCATCCAATGCGCCTTGTCCATGAAGCTGAGATGGCAGCGCTCGCCTTGGCTATTAGGGAGAAGGCGGATGCGTATGTGGTCGATGAGCGAACAACAAGACTTTTGGTTGAAGCCCCCACAAAGCTTCTCAACATCCTGCAGCATAATCTTCATGTCAAGATAGAGCAGAATAAGAATATGGTCAGGGAATTCCAAAAACTGGCTTCAGGCATAAGCATCATCCGATCAGTCGAATTGGTCACAATAGCATATGAGCTGGGGATGCTTGAGCCCTATCTGGTCAATATCCCCAAAGCAAAAGAGAAGCTCTTGGAAAGCGTGATCTGGGGCGTTAAACTGGAAGGCTGCGCCGTTTCTAAGAAGGAATTGGAGACGATACTGAGGATCGAGGAGAGGAGAAGGTAAGGCACTATTTCTGCAATTATTCTAATTTTTACGATAGATAGGTGGCGAATTGTCCTTCGAAATGCTTAAATAGGAGCTAACCAAGAAATAGGATGGTGAGCATACTTGAATCAGACCGATATACAAGAGATAAGCGCTATAATCGATGCGTCAACCAATCGCGAAGTGCAGCAACTTGGGCAAATCTATCTGCGATTGACCCAAGGAGTGATAAGAAAGATAGAACAAATCAACGCAGCAATGGAAGCGATCTCTACTGATGAAAGAGCTGAACAGACCGGTCTCGATAAGCTTCAGGCAACGCTTTCTGTGGATTTTCAAAAAGAAGTCGAACCTCTTCTAAGGAAACTTGTTCAGCAGAACCAAACAATACACGATGAAATCAAGCTGCTAATTAAAGAAGTTAGTTTGCTAAATAAGGCTAAATAGCGGTTCTCAAAACCTTTAAATACAAACTTTCTCTCTCAATTCTAGGTGGTAGCATAACAAAAGGTCAAGTCATTAGTGGCGAGTTTGGAAAGATAACCATCCGGCAGAAGGCTAATGAAAGCATCGAGATCGGCGAGCTGCTCATCTGCGAATCAAAAAACAAGAAAATCCTTCTGCAGGTCTACGACCTATTGTTTGGGTCACAGATAAGCCAGCAAAATCTTGAGCTCATTTCCGGGATGAACCTTGAAGAAAATATCGATACGAACTTCTTTGATGCGAATCTGAGGCATTACAAGATCGCGTACGCAAAAAGCCTTGTCATCTTAACTGATTCGAAGGCAAATGTCTCCAAGGAGCTACCTTCATTTTTTTCTAACGTGCGTGAAATAAAGAACGAGGACCTTGCGTTTCTTACAAAACCGCAAAACCCTCTGTTCATCGGCAATCTTAGATCGGGGAGCAGAATGCTCGATGTCCCTTTCTTTTTGGATGGGATGCAAGTGCTCTCACATCATATCTTAGTTGCGGGAACAACGGGAAGAGGAAAGAGCAATCTACTCTCGAATATCCTCTGGAACCTCATCATGCAAGAATACTGTGGTATTTTGGTGCTCGATCCTCATGATGAGTATTATGGACGAACAAAACCTGGCCTCAAGGATCATCCAAACCATGAGAAAGTTATCTATTACACTCCTAAAAATCCACCAACGGGAGCAAAGACACTCAAGATAAACATCAGCCTCATAAAACCGCATCATTTAGATGGGGTGATCGAATTTTCTGATCCGCAAAAGCAGGCGATGGTACTCTATTTCAAGTACTATGGCACTAATTGGATCTCTGCTGTGATTTTTGAGCGCAAAATGGAAGGCATACAATTTCAGGAGCAAACTATCTCTGTTGTTCGAAGAAAATTACTCAGCTTGCTTGATCTTGAACTGCATGGCGAAGCGATTGATTCAAGAGGCATTTTTGATCTGCAGGCGGGATCCAATACTGTTGCGGATATGACTCATGAATTGGAATCGGGCAAGACCGTAATTGTCGATACCTCAAGCTTTGCCGGAGCTGTCGAGATACTGATAGGGAGCTTGGTGACAACTGAACTTTTTACTCTCTACAAGCATTACAAGATGAATGGCACCTTAGGAGATAAGCCGGTCGTTTCAATTGTACTAGAAGAAGCGCCTCGCGTTTTGGGAAAAGAAGTTTTGGAAAGAGGATCGAATATTTTTTCAACGATTGCACGGGAAGGGAGAAAATTCAAAGTTGGGTTGACTGCAATAACCCAGTTGCCTTCTCTGATCCCAAGAGAAATCCTTGCTAATATTAACACTAAAATAATCCTAGGCATTGAAATGAAACCTGAAAGAACAGCCTTGATCGAGAGCGCCGCGCAGGATCTGAGCGAGGATGACAGGACGATCGCTTCCCTGGATGTTGGCGAGGCGTTGATATCCTCTAATTTTGCGAAGTTTGCGCTGCCTGTTCGAATCCCCAGTTTTGAGGAGACGGTCAAAAAGCAGGTATCTCAGAAGAAAGAAAAGATTGGCTTTGGTGGCGTTAAATTGGTGTAATCAAGTAATTAAACAAATATGTTCTTTTGAAGTTTTGCGTGAAATAGGGGGTAGCATCCTCAGGTCGAGCCTTGCGAAAATGAAAGCGTGTGTGTTGCGGGGGTTGCGCCCTACGGGCACGCCACACCTTGTATGAAAACAGTGTCAGGCGAGAAGATGCTACCCCCTCTTATATGTGTATTGCGCCGGTCTTTCTCTTCGATCTCCTAATAAGCATTCCCCAATCCTCGTATATTCATCTAAACTATTATAAACAAAATTCCATTCGTTCTTTCCATGAAATTCGCTCACATGGCAGACTGCCACATAGGTTCCTGGAGAGACCCAAAACTTAAGGATATAAGCACGCGGGCATTCGAAAAAGCAATAGATACCTGCATCAAAGAAAAAGTTGATTTCATAATCATAGCAGGAGACTTATTCAATACTGCAGTTCCTAGGATCGATAATCTAAAGGATGTGGTCACCTGTTTTAGGAAATTAAAAGATAGGAACATTGCAGTGTACATAGTCCCTGGAAGCCATGATTACTCTGCATCAGGAAAAACAATGCTTGATGTGCTTGAGGAAGCTGGCCTCTTCATCAATGTGGTCAAGGGAGAAGACCTTGATGGCAAATTAAAGCTGCATTTTACAATCGATGCAAAGACCGGAGCAAAAATTACGGGCATGCTTGGCAGAAGAAATTCCCTCGAGAAGCAATACTATCATCATCTGTCTTCAGATCATCTTGATAGCGAAACGGGCTATAAGATATTTATTTTCCATTCGGGAATCGATGAATTAAAGCCCGCTGAGATGCAGAATGTGATAAGCCAGCCGCTTTCACTATTGCCAAAAGGCTTTGATTATTATGCCGGAGGCCATGTACATATTGTGGAGCAAAAGCAAATTGAAGGCTACGGCATGATCACCTACCCTGGTCCTCTGTTTCCCAACTCATTTGCAGAGCTTGAGAAACTGGAGCGCGGCGGCTTTTATATCGTTGAAAATAATAAAGCGATCTGGCATCCGGTGCAGCTCTATAATATCTACAAGATCCATAAGGATTGCTCAGGAATGGACCCCTCACAGGTAACTGATGCGATCTTGCAAGAGATAAAGAAGAAAGAATTCAATGACACCCTTGTCTTGATCCGTCTCTTTGGAACGCTCTCATCTGGAAATCCTTCCCAGATCGATTTCAAGCGCATTTTTGATGAGTTGCACGCAAAATCAGCATATTTTGTGATGAGAAACACTTCAGCATTGCAGACCAAGGAATTCGAGGAGATAAAGATCGATGCAGAGTCCGTTGAAGATGCCGAGCATGCAATAATCCATGAGCATCTGGGGCAGATTCCCCTTGAAAATATCTCTGCGCAGCAAGAAAGCAATCTGGTAAAGGAGCTCATGCAATCCTTATTGATCGAGAAACAGGAAGGCGAGACGGTATCTGATTTTGAAGGCAAGATAAAAGAGCATTCTGCGAAGCTGCTGAATCTGAAACTGCAATAGATAACGATTTCTGGAATAGGTTTATAAAGAAATTTTAACTACTTCTTGGGAATGAAAGGAAACATATATGGGCTTGACATGAAGCTAACTCCCTGGAGTCCCGATGCACCATCTATAATAGAGATCAATGGATCCGGATTCGGGACAGATTTTTTCAAATACTTCCAAGGCCTTAGTTATTATAGGACATTTGCGAAAACAATGAATGCACAAGCGCAAGGGAAGCCGATTTTCATCCAGATGTATGGCCAAAAAGGCAATGCAGATGATCTCGCAAGGATAATTCAAAAAAATTCTGGAAATTCATATGTTGCAGAGGCAGAATTAGTCAACACAGACCTAAAGAAGATTTTCGGGGATCGCTTTTATTTCAGGCCAGAAATGTTTCGTGATTATGCTGACTATATCAGCCACATTGTTGATAAGGCCAACGATCCTGAGCATCTTTTTTATGTGCATGGAGCCCAACTTGAGAACGTTGAGATGTATGCATTCAAAAGTCTGAAATTCTCTCCAAACTCCATAGAATTCACCCTAGCAGACGATCGCAAGATGGGTATGCCTGTGAAAAATATAGGCATGATACTTTCCGCTTATTATGTGGCGCAAGCTCCTTTGGAGCATAAGGATCTATTTTTATCCTCATCATTAGTCGAGGGGATAACTGACAATAAGTGTTTTAGTTTTCTTATAGATCGGTTTTCTGGGACCGAAGAAAAAATACGTGAACACGATGGCAAATATTTTTGGCTTCCAAACCTTATATTTGGATTCGGTTTGCAGGAGTCTGAACAAAAAATACAGCTTTATGAGAATTTCGAATATCTCGTTCGAAAGAGCGCCGGTTTTTCAGGCGGCGTCGGTGTGGAAATATTATCAAATGAGGCTGCTTTCAGTTCCATACGTTCGCATGCTCACCAATATTCCAAGCAGGAACTGATAGAATTTTCCTCGAATATTATAGCGCTTGTCAATCATGGAGTTCCATTGGAAAAACTCTTAACAGTCTATCAACCATTCATTCCATCAAAACCAATTCGTAACGAAATAACGAACAAGGATCATGATGGTTGCGCCAGAGTTGTCGTCTATTCACCTCCTGAAGGCAATCCTATTGTCCTTGATATGCAATGGCGCCTGGCACCTAAGCCACTTGATAGCACATCTTTATGCCTCGAGGATGTCTTTCGCGCTAATCTTTCAAGGGGCGCTATCGCGCAGAAAGTCACCGATGAAGAATTTGAAATCATGAGCAAAGCGGCTACTGCATATATAACTCAGTTTGAGACTGATCTAGCTGACACTAAACACACCATCAAGGAACTCTTCAGACCACAAGGAGCTCATTCATCATGGCGAATACCTCAAGATAGCATGGGTGTTTTCAGGCATGTATATTGGATCAACGCGCTGAGCGATACCTTTGAGAATCAATTCGGGTCTGAAACACAATCATTCAGGCAAATGCTGAATGCAAACCAAAAGAGAAATCAGGTTTACCTTGCAAGCGGAGTGATGAGCACAAAAGTTATGCCTGAGTCCTTCGACCTTTTTTTTAAACTATAACCGTATGAGTTGTATCAAAATCTCATTGACTTCTTTTGGCGTCGCTTTTCCCTTGGTCTTTCTCATGACCGACCCAACAATGAAATTCAATGCTTTCTCCTCGCCGTTTTGAAAGTCAGCGACCGCCTTTGGATTCTCTGCAATGGCTTCTTTGCAGAACTGCTCGAGTTCAGAAGTGTCTGAAACTGCTTCCAGGCCTTCTTTTTTCACATACCTCTCCACATCAAAAGGTTTCTCAATTAGTTGCTCAAGCAGTTTTTGCGCAACGGCATCAGTGATCTTCTTTTCATGGACCAATCTAAGCAATTGCGTCATATGGCCAGCATCCATCTCAACTTCATGCAATTCTTTTTTATTGTAATTAAGGACACGCATGAGTTCACGGCGAAGCCATTTTGCCGCAAGGAGCGGATCTATATCCTCAGCTACTTTCTCAAACATTGCAGCGAGTGTCTTTTGCGAGGCTATTATCTGCGCATCTTCTTGCTTGAGTTTGTGCACATCCACATATTTTTTGACCTTATGGTGCGCAAGCTCGGGCATTGTCGCATCGACTTCGTCTAGCATTTCCTGGGTTATCTCAATCTTTACAAGGTCTGGATCGGCGATATAGCCGTAATCCTCCTCAGTTTCCTTTTTTCTGAGTGTCGTGGTGATCCCCTTATCACTATCCCATGACCTCGTTTCCTGGATGAGCATCTGCTTGTTTTGCATAGCACTTTTTTGCCTGCTGATCTCATAGAGAATCGCTCGCTCGATGTCCTTGAATCCGGTGATATTCTTTATCTCAGCCCTGGTGTAATTGCTCTCTTTTATTGATACGTTGGCGTCAGCTTTTATGATCCCATTTTTTTGATCGAAGATTTCAAGATACGACAAGATAGTGATAAGCTGGTTCATGAATTCTCGCGCTTCCTCGGCGCTTTGCATTTCTGGTTTGGTGACGATTTCTAGCAATGGATTGCCTGACCTGTTGTAGTCGATAAGCACATAGCCGGACTCATGCATGCCTGAAGGGTGTATGAGCGATGCGGGATCTTCCTCGATATGAACTCTTGTTATCCCTATCTTTTTTCCATCCTTTAATGCAAGAACTCCTTCCTTGCCAAGCGGCATCTCATACTGAGTTATCTGGTAATTCTTTGCAAGGTCAGGATAGAAATACGATTTTCGTGAGAAGATAAGATCGGGCGCTATTTCGCAATTAAGCGCTTTGCATAGCTTCAATGCGAATTCCAGGACTTTTTTGTTTAATACTGGCTTGCTTCCTGGATGGCCTAGGCAAACTGGACATGTCCTCGTGTTTGGCTCCTCATTCCCTTGCAGGGCACATGAGCAGAATAGTTTTGATTTTGTTTTTAGCTCGATGTGACACTCAATTCCTATAACGACGTCAGATTCAAATTTCATTTGAAACCTCATAAGAATTTTTAACTACTAGTAAAGGCAAATGCCTTTTAGTGGTCAACCAATTGTTGGCGGTATGCCATTGTATATTTAGTTCCTTGGATATTTTATAAATGCTCGACCCTTTTTCAAACATTTCTAATGCTTTTCGATATTTATTCACTTGTAATTTCATAACCCCTATTTTCCTTTTTGCCTCTGTCAAGGCTTTTTGCATCGCAATTTGTTTCTCTTTATTAAAAGGAAATTGGATATGCTTTGAAAATCTAATTGTATTTGAAGCAGATATTGATATATAAAATCGTGAAGAGTATGTCGTTAGTCCATCTCTTTTTCTGATATTGGAAGGTTTTGGTGTTTCAGCAACGGTAGAAACTATTTGAAACCCCTGCAACATCCTTCTGATATCTTCTAAAAGTTCCAATAAATTCTGTTTATGTTTTTCTATTTTACTTAAGCCAAAAGTTACAGGGCATATATCAATCTTATTTCTTTTTGTGTTTAGTTGAACTTTGTGAGTTTGCAGTTCTCCTTCGAATAAGGCATTTAAAAAGGATTTTTTAATCTGTATCTCCCCTTCCTGTATCCATAACGGAATCTTAGTCGGTTGTAATACTTTCTCGCCTTTTGGAAGGCCTAAAGCATACAGTAATTTACAAAAGGAAGAATCTCGTATATAGAGTATCCAACTATTTGTTCCACTTATCTCTTTTTTTGTTCCATTATGTAATGTGATGAAATTGTTAGCGTTGTTTTCTTGGATAAAAATTGGGATATTTATAATCTGATCCTTAAGATAATCATCAATTTTTAGAAGATCATGTTTTTTACCACAAATAAAATAATAGTTTAGTTCATTCGTCAATCCTCCATCTCCGAAACCCCACCCGAAGAGATATGCCATCTGCTGTTTGCTTATCTTATGATAATTTTTATAGTGGATGGTTAGTAGTGTCACAATGGGACGTGGAAGGGCTTGACGATACCAATTTTCAACTAAACGCAGCTTTCCTAGTTGTAAGGCTTTTGTAATCTCCTTCACACTTAATTTTCCATGTAGATCTAAGAATTTAAGAAATGTAGTGCCATACCAATAATCTTTATGATTTCGCATGATTGCGTCAATTACATCCTTTCCAAGAGCTGATTCTAATTCTTCAAGCGCAGCCTTGATTTTGTCTATCTTATGAAAATTTACCTCAGAATCATATCTGTTAGAATGTGATAATAGATTTACACTATTTCCGTTTTGCATTTTTTCATTATTCATTTCAAATCACAAATTTGCTCTTGCGAAAGCTATGTAAATCATTTTTGTTTTTATATCCTGCGTCAAAATGTCCAGTGGGTTATGGAAACCAAAATGACAATTTGATAGGTGAAGCATTTAGGTTGATTTGAAATTGTGGAAAAATGTCAAATGGTTTAATCAATATACTCCTTTATAAATTTTAAAATCTTAAAATAAAGTAATGGGAGTTGCAATAATATTCCGCAAATAAAAGGAATTATACAGTAGGGGTTTTGCGGTTTAATCTCAAAAGAATAGATGGCCATGGCCGCACCTAAACCACTGAATACCAAGTCTACAATCCAACTTTCAAATAATTCTTTTAACTTCATTGTTTATCAAACACAGACCCAATCTCAATCAACGTCTTTTCATTCAAATGATCACCAATCAATAACATTCCAATGGGTAAATTTCCTACGCTGCCAACAGGCACACTTACATGGGGCAAACCAGCGAGATTGGGGCTTACCACCATGATATCGGCAAGGTAGTGTTGCAGGGGTGTCAATTTTTCTATCTCTGAAAATTTTGGAGGGAGCATGGGGGATGATGGGCTTATGAGTGCATCGAATTTTTCGAACTTTTTCTTATACTCCTGGATTATCTTTGTTCTGACCTTGAGCGCCTTGAGATAATACGCGTCCCTATATCCAGACATTCGTGCAAATGTTCCTAGCATTATCCTTCTTTTTGCTTCGGATCCAAAATTCTTGCTTCGTACCGTGCTAAAATAATCATTGAAATTGCCCTCTAGTTTTTCAGATGTGCCATAGCGAATCCCGCAGTATTTTGCCAGATTGGTCGAGGCCTCTGAAGTAGCTATTAGATAATACGCTGATAACCCATATTTTATTGGTAATTCTAATGAAATTTCCTCTACCGATGCGCCTGCATGTTCTAGCTGTGTTATACCGTGGCGCATCACTTTTTCAATATCGGGTTCAAGGCCAGAACCCATGGTCTCTTTGATGACCCCGATCTTCTTTCCTTTGATATCTTTTCCAACATGGCTTGAGAAGCTCTCTTTGGGAACATTCAGTGACGTGCTTTCATTCTCATCAAAGCCAGAAATGACTTCGAGCAATAACGCGGCATCGTGCATCGTTTTTCCTAAGGTTCCGATCTTGTCTAGGGAATTGCCATAGTCCATGAGGCCATATCGAGAGACTCTTCCATAGGTTGGTGTCAATCCAAAGACGCCGCAAAATGATGCGGGAGCTGCAATCGACCCACCGGTGCTTTCGCCCAATGCAATATGAGAAAATGATGCTTTCTTTGTTATACCACCCGCTCCTCCAGAACTTCCCCCGCAGGTTCTTTCTTTATCGAAAGGATTCTTTGGGATCTGCATACCTAGTCCCACATTGACTGAGAATGATCCGAAACCAAACTCATCCTGGCTTGTTTTTCCGATGATGATCGCGCCTTCCTGTTGCGCTTTTTTGATAACGGTGGCATCAAAGAGAGGTTTGTAGCCTCCTAATATCCTGCTGCCCGCAGTGCTTTCAACACCCTGCACGCAGATTGCATCCTTTGCCGAAATGAAGATGCCAAGAAGCCTCTTTTGCTTTATTGCCGGATCGTTATGCTCGAGCTTGTTTTTTAGGTTCTTTGCCTGCGCTATCGCCTTCTCCTCAGAAATAACCGTGAAATAATGGTACTCTTCGTTGATTTTTCTGCATTCTTCCAATACTTTATGAGTATGCTCAACAATGTCGATGCCTCCCGATACCAATGCTTCTTTATTCATCGTCTTGTAGCTTAAGGGCCATGAGCGCTGATATTAAAGATAATATGGCCATGGCGCCAAAAAGTGTGGCAAAGCCTAAATATTTTGCTATTACTGCCCCAATAATTGCTGCGCAACCCTGCGCGATGTACCACACGCTCTCCCAGGCAGACCACTGCGAAGCGAACTTCCCTTTTTCAACGTGCTTTGTGTAGAATGAATAGGTTGCCGGCGCATTTATTATGAGCGCAAAGCCCAGCACTGCCTGAACCAGAAAGAGATGGAGGGTAGTTGATACAAAGATGTAGCCTGCAAACGCAGCCGCCCTTATAAGATATCCATACATCAATATGCGCGAGAGCTTTGTCGAGGTATTCTGGATCTTGCCGCTTACCATGATGCCAAGCCCTGATATGATCATGAAGATGCTCCATGCAATGCCTGCATCGAGGATATCTCCTCCAATGCCCTGTACATAGATAGCATAGATTGGTCCTAGCAGGCCAAATGCTACTGCATAGATTCCATCGATTGCAAGGAAAAGCCTTAGCTGTTTTTTCATGGATTTTTTTTGGCGTGTTTTATTTTTTAATTGTTTTTTGAATGCTTTCTATTTTTTAATATTTCTCTGGGTTTAATTCCCTACCTTCAGGTCGCCTATTAAACATCATCTGCTGTTTTATTGGGTTGCAGTTTTTACAATGGTTGGACCCAATGACTAAGTACATTGGATAGCAGTTCATGTTGCATCTTTTTTAATGATCGGGAAGCCCCGTCCTTTAGGGCGGGGAGGAGGTCACTTATTGATTGTTTTAGTATTGAGTGGGCTGCTCGATGCATTGTTGCATTTGGTCATTTATCGATTATCTTTGGGTTTTGCTGGGACTTTTTCTTGTGGAGTTGTGGGCAATTTGTTCCATGCAATCCTATTATAATCGGCTATTCTATTGATTGTTTCTAAATCTTAGTGCAATGAACACTAATCAAATAAAAAATAATGGAAAAGGCCTTTGCTCGGTTAGGAAATGGTGACATTCGTCATTACATCGCCAGCCCTTAGTTTTAGGGCAACATCGATACCTTCCTTTACCTGGCCAAAGACCGCGTAATTGCCATCAAGAAAGTGCGAGGGTGCTAGCGTTATGTAGAATTGCGATGTCGCGCTATCAGGAACTTGCGTTCGAGCCATTGCTACCGCCCCTTGCACGTGCTTTAGCTCCTTATTTATTTCCAAAGGAATGGTCTTATCAGAGCCTCCGGTGCCATCACCATCGGGATCTCCTCCCTGGATCACGAAATTAGGCTCGTACCTATGGAATGTAAGCCCATTGTAAAATCCGCTTTGCGCGAGCGTGATGAAATTAGTTGTAGTTATTGGCGTCTTATCTTCATATAATTCGAATTTGATGGTTCCTTTATTGGTCACGATAGTTGCGATTCTGTTTGGCATTGGTTCTCCGTTCGGTTGTGCGTTTACCTGGTTATTGTTTTGATTACTTGGCGCTGGTTCGCTATTTTGATCATTGGCATTTACCTGCGCGTCATTTTTATCATTGTTTGCGTCGTTATTGTATTGGTTCGTGGTTTCAACTGGCTTGTTGGTATTGCACCCATTCAATAAAAGCAGAGAAACAATTAAAACCAAAAAAACAGTTACTGTTGGAAAAATTCTCATAGTATTCACCTCAAACTACTTTTGGCCCTTTGAAGTAGCCATCTTTTTTGTGTTCTGTCAATGATAGTGCTTCTTGTTGCGATAAACTTGGTTTTGGCTCGTCTTCTCGTAAGTGGTTTTTTAATTCGACTGGTTGAAGGCTTATGGGAATGCCATCGGTGTTCACTTCATCTATTTTTGAGAATGCAGATACTATCTCTTTTAATTCCTTGACGAATTTTTCCTTCTCTTCTTCGGAGAGGGTTAATCTGGCGTTTTCTGCCACTCTTTCAATTAGTTTTTTATCGATAACAACGTCCATAAAAAAATTGGGTGGAAAAGAGGTTTATAAGTGTTATGCAAATTAAGAAGGTAAAAATAATGTAATACTGGTGCTTAAATACTCCTGTCTTTCTGCCGTCTGAATGATTCCAGTAAAAACTCATGCACATGCAACCTATCCTTGACATTTACCGTTGGATTTTCTGTGGGGACTCGGATATAAAAATCCAAAAGGGTCTGATAATTATGGACTATAGCCAGAATCGTAGGAGCATCCTCTTCGCCTCCAAGCATGAGATTTTCCATTGCCCCTCCTTGCCGTCTTTTTGCATCTCCTTGCCAGAGAAGATTAATTCCGTCATCGTGGAGTATTTGGATCAGATCGATTCCCTTGAATATTTGCGATGCATAATCAAATATTTTCTTCTTTGCTTCTTCCTTGATTATTCCATATAGGGGATGATTGCTTGGGTCCCTTTTGATTGTGGCAGTTTCAGACCCATCTAATTTTGTTATTCTTTCAAGATCGCTAAAGATCTGTTTTCTTTCTATTTCAGTAGGAGCATAAAACTTGCTTGGGGAAGGTCTCAGGTCGTATTTTGCGAACAGATGCTCTCCCATATGGATCTCATCAATGAATGCGCGAACAAATAGGTTTTCTCCGCCGAGCGGGTCTTTAAGAGTGGTTTTTTCAGCGATTGCTTTGAGGTTAGAATCAGCTCCCATATACTTAACAAAACGCGGGCTGGCAACTCCTTTTAGAAAATCTGCAGAAGTTAGCATTGTATGTACATTTCTTTCAAGGTAGCTTGAATCGATATTTGTTACGTTGGAAGCTCGATAAATATCTCCTATAGTTATTGGTGGCTCAGGTCCTGGTCCTGACCCTGGTCCAAAGCGTGGCATAAATGACATGTTCTGTAGAGTGAACTTTGGTGTTTATAAATCTTTCTATTTGTTACTACTTATAAATGATAAAAATAGCATCATCGCTTTGAAGCATAACTTGCTTGCCTGGACACCTTACCATTAAAGATTTCATAACACTCTGCCTGGACATTATCCAAAACCTTCCCATCCAAGCCAAACATGTTAGCCGCTAGATTCTCCTTGAACCTTCGTGGAGATATTGGATCTGCAAAATCCCTCGAGAATGAAGTCCATTTGGCATATGATCCACCATGTCGAATGAATAGCTTGCCTAGGATGCTGGCATCTTGCTTGCTTAATCCATACCTATCATCAAGAAGCGGGGTACAGACATACAAATTTTGAGCATAGTGGTCATGCGTTTTTAGTATATCCTTATATTGGGAATGTAGTGACGATCCAAATCCGATAACCAGAGCGGCAGTTCCCAGTACTACTGATTTCACATTTTCTTCGAGCATATCTTGGGCTATTTGGCTCTTGTTTTAAATTTTATCGCCAAAATTATTTGAGATTCCGATTTAGATAAACAATCAGCAAAAAATTACGAAGAAATAATATTCTCAGCACTTTTGGGTTATTTACCCTCAGAAAGCGCTTTCCTCAAATCATATAGTGAATCCCCTAATTTAGGATTCAAAGACTCTGCCCTTCCAAAATACCCCTCTTGCTCAGCTCCTTGGCAAAACTGACCATATTCCATACAAGCATCTGCTAGGATAGGGATCAAGGAACCTGCCATATCAGCTTTTTGCTGAGCCTGCTTATGCATGCCAGAACTCATAAGAACCAGTGACTCTAATTGATGTTCACCGATCATATCGGTTAAGGAGTGCAATCCTAATGCTTTACCATATTTTTCCCAATGGAACCAATCGGCAAGTTCGCATTGCGCTTTTAGTAGATATTGCTCGATCATAGGAACATTCACCCAGTGATTTTCTCACCAATTTCATAGACAACCCGGCTCGTAAGATAACCGCCTGCAGAGGCAAATACATTCCCAACCGTAGAAATAATAGCGCCATTAAAGACAGAAAGCGGAGTGGCAACGACTTTTTCTAAAGTAGAGGGAAGCCCGTGATTCTTGATGCTGTAGTCGATGATCTGCTGATCGTTTTGCATCCCATACATAAGGGCAGTAAAGCCATGCCTGGCTCCCTTGTATGCGCCAACCCCTGCTCCGAATGCCATTGCAACAAATAAATGCTTCATATCGGACGCCGCATAAGAACTTACTTCCACACCGCTCAATCCCGTTAGAACTCCACTCAAAGAACTAAATGCAAGCGTGCCAGTAGCAAGAACTCCTAATGATTGATCTATCTTTGAGGGATTTGGACCGAACATGTTATCACCTAGTTTGACTCCTAGCCAAGCCTCAAAATCCTATCGATCTGCGGCAATGCTGAATATATCCTGGCAGCTCCAAGATCGCCAAACATCCCATACGAATTGATGCCGACGATTTCTGCTTTTTTGTTGGCCATAGGACCTCCACTGAATCCTTCAAGTCCAGGCACCGCTGTGCCAAAAGAATGCGGAGAAGTGATGATGCCATTGATATCGTTTACTACACCTCTTGAAGTATATTGCTGCGTTGCCTGGTAGCCAAACGTGGTTACTCCCATAAAATCAGTTATGTCATCAGACCTGCTGAATCCAATATTGACGTTGCGTTTTTTTTCCAATGGAGTAATCTTGAGTATTGCCGCATCGCATTCCTTGCTTCTCCAATCCATTGATTCAACTCTGCTCACCAGCCCATCAGGAAAATACACATGGGCTTGCGGTGCTTTTGCAATCTCCAAAGCGATATGCGATGCAGTGAGAACATAGCCGAGATCAGAAAAATATAAGCCGCTGCCATTGCCTAAGAATTCATTCCCATTCGTTGCAACAACCGAAACTGTATTTTGGGCAATGGTTTTTAGAGAAGCATATCCATTTATTCGATCAAAAAGAGTAATTGCCTTATCGGCCCTGCTTCCCGTTGCCACCCTGCTGCGTCGCAAGATATCATAGAGGTTCATCATAGTGGGTAAGGAAAAAAATAACTATAAAAATAAAACAAAAAAGAAGGAAAAACTAAACCTTCTTCAAGCAATCACATGCCTTATAACCCTTATTGAAAGCGGTAGTCTTGGATTTGAAGGTCAGTTTCAATTTAGGCTTGATGTTCTTGCCAAATGGGCAGTTTTGGTGGTGTACCTTGTTGCCGTTCTTTGAAGCATAGTAGTGCAATTTTGCTCTCTTAGCAGCGACCATGACCTTCCTTACGATAGTTCGTGTCTTCGCTGGGACCATTACTCTCTTGATTATGGTTCGTGGCTTTGAGCGGACATTTATCCTCTTTATGATGGTCCTAGTCCTTGTGATCGTCTTTGGTTGTTGGATAAGCGTCACTTTCTTGTTGTTTTCGATCTTCTTTGAGTTCTCAACAACAGCTTGTTTAGTATCGGTAACTTTTCCAGAAAGATTCTTGATCTGTTCGTTTAGCTTTGCTTCCCTGATCCTTAGGTCGTCGATCATTGAGATAAGCTCCTCTTGCTTTCGGCTCATGGCGTTTATGGCGCTTTGGACCTTGATAATATCACTCTTTGCAAGCCTAAAAGACTCGATAACATTCAATTCTAATTGTTCCATGTGTATACCCCCAGTTATGATTTTAAATCGAGGAGCCGATATTAAGATTCGCATCCCCGAAGCATACTAGATGCAGACGGGTGGCTCTCGAATATATAGCTTAGAAAGAATAGGTCGTATATAAAGCTTTTGCTTTTTAGCTACTGTTGAGTGGTTAAAATTTAGTAATTAATAAAAAGGACAGATGCATCCCAACGAGATATCAAGGGGTGCCAGCATCAGTTTTTTTGGTAAATAGAAAATCAATGAGAGCAAATATCACCACGGCCATTGGCGGGCATTGGGATTTGTACCACTGACACGATGCCATTGATATGATAACCCAGTTGACAACAAAAAAAAGAAATGATTACTGCCCCCTCTCAAGAACCAGATATTAATAAAACCGGTATCATTTTTTGCCCCCATGCGACCAATAAATCCCTATAAAGAAATCCGGCATAAGAATCCAAGCGCGGACTTGGTTCCTTATGAATGCAACTCTGTTGAAGATTATCTCGAAAACAAAGACAATCATAGGGAGTTTCCCAGAGGGAACGTATATGGGCTTTGCGCCCTTATTTTAGGGGCACAGAAGCTTACGATCCAATCAGCCGAGATACGTTCTCTACCAAATATCCTCGAAAAAGACGCATACTTCGTCTGGGAACTCAGCAGACTAAATGAAATGCTGCTTGCATACAATGGGGTCACTGTCCAAGTGCAGGATGCATATATGCAAAATGCGAAGCAAGCGCTGCTGTTCTTGCCAGAGGTGGAATACGAAAAGCTAAATCGTCCTCCGGCGGGAAGCAATCTCATCCAAGCGGATTCATTGGTTTCCTATCCTCCTTTGCTCGTCGGTACAAGATTGCAGGGCTTTTACCTAATCAATGATGATCCAAAGAGGAAATTTTGGGTTCCAAGAAAACCAAAAAGTCCAACGAGAATATTAGAACAAACATAAGTGCAAGACGAAGCAAAAGAGCAAAAGAGGCCTATTTGTGGAGTCACCGATGGATTTTAAGGAGCAGCCTTTTAATGAGGTGTCTGTTCCCTCTTTGAAATGAAATACACGATAGTCGCTGCCGGAATCATCAGTACTGCTCTCTATAGCCAGCCCGCTTTGAGCCAGATCCGTAATAACTGCGTCATCGATAAAGTTCAATACGATCAGGCTTTCTCAATCGCAAGACGAGCAATCGAGTATGGGGCAAAGATTGAAGCCATCGATTCCATGAAGAAAAAGCAAAAAACGGATCTTCGCGCACGAATTTGTGACGTATCGAGCGAATGGAAGGCGCACAGCACAACATACTCCCTTAGGGAAACGATAACTATCGACAACCAAAAAGAATGCAGCTCGCTTCTTGGATTTCTCGATGGTGAAGGGGCAAAGATCCTAGACATCGCTGATAAAATGCACGATGGGAAAATCACCAAGCAATTGCTCTTGAGCAGAGACGGCATCAAACTCCTCTACCTCAATTCAGCTAAAGAATACATGGAAAATAACTGTAAATAGGGCAGCTCGCGCAACTTTAGCATAAAACAACACTCTATCACAATCAAATTTTTAAGAGTACCTTGATTACCCCTGAAAATGAAAATAGAAACACACGATTCTTTCTCGGGAATCGCCTTTAGGAACCAGCAGCAGGCGCTCAATGCGATATTTCTCTATCTTGCCGATCATCGTGCTCAGGAAGAATACTCGGGACCCGCAGAATTAGAGCACTTATTTAGCGATCCAGCATCACTGCTTGGCTTTGATTATATGCGCATGAATGGTTTTATCAAATCTGTCCATGAGAATGGAGGGGGTATGCGAGAGTATGGCAATCACATCGTATCCACGCTTTCAGATATGCTTGTTGGCATCTGGCAATTCCCGGAAAAATCAGAAAAGATAGAACATGTGATCCTTAAGATGAGGCCGTATCTATCTGACCCCAATGAATGCGAGGATCGTATCGTTGAAATGCTTAATTGCGAAACTAACCTAAAAACCCACTTCAACGATGGTCCTTACCGAAGAATTCTTGAACAAACGGGCGTCAGTATCCAAGGGAGTGTCCAAGATATCAAAAAAGCGCAGGATGTTCTGACCTCTGAAATGAGCATGTTTGGCAGAGATGGATCTTTCATGGGCACGTACTATCTCATTCCCCAAAACCCAAATAACACTTCCAATGCCTTCACAAAGCCTTTTGAGGTTCATATGAACGCTTCCACAGCATATCATAAACAGTCGATGTCTATCCAATTGTATCATCCAAAAATGGTCTGGCATGATTTCTTCAAGGATGAAGCGATCCTAAGAGGCGCTCGGGATCAGTTCAAGGCAACACTAGAAAGCAAATTGTAGATCTAAACAAGCTGCAAAATAAAGGAATGAACGCACTAAGAAGTATCGCAGACATCAATTGAGTTAAATCTCAGAAAATCGCAGTTTATTCCACCGTCACCGACTTGCTCAGGTTCCTTGGCTTATCCGGATCAAGATTCCTCTCGATCGCGACAAAATATGCCAATAGCTGCATGGGAAC
>CAZFPU010000016.1:0-19137 GCA_964521145.1 uncultured Methanosarcinales archaeon
GCACTGAAACGATTAAAGCTGCTAATTTTCTCATTTTGCTTTCCTCCATTTCTTCATATAGAACTGAAATCCTTTCGAATCCCAGTTGACTTTGACTAGTGAGTCGCCTCACGTCATGCACCGCCTGCCCATTTGCCCCTGCCAAACCCCTTTCGAAGTTATGCAAAATGCCCCCAAGCCGCTATGCAATCATTTCCTTGTCATGCTCGCGCAAATCAAGGACTTATGATTAGGAAACTGAGTAGAAGGTCGATACAATTTTGAAATTCCACAAATTTTTTTAACGATGTGCTACACCCCAACGTTGCACTTTGTACTTATTCTTTAATGATGAATATATGTTCTTATTATCAAATGGTAATAAAACGGCATATAAAAGCATTTTCGCATTGGGATATATAAGAACTGGAGCAATCTTTGCAACCTATAGTCCAGACGACAACCTTTAAGTAATTACTCAATTGGGACAACAATGTACAATTTCTATCGGCAGAAACAGACAATTCTATGTTTTTCATTTAGCTAATGGGACAAAATAAGAAAAAACGTAAAATCCTCTATTTTTACCTGATAGTTGGGTGAAAACATGATTTTATTGCAATTCAAGGGACGAAATTAATTAGGCAAAGAAAGGGATTGCACAGTGGTGAAATGGGCGTTAGAGGAGTAGTCTTAGCTTATTTATCATTGAAATGAATTCGTTTAGGCTAAGGCGGCTCTCAGACATGCCTAGCATGTCCTCGTCGGCCACCCCGGAGGGGCCAACCCCCAGCCGACCAGCGCCAACGGGTTTAGAACAAAATCCAAGAAAGAAACACCTTGCACTAAGATATTAATTAATAAGAACCCGCACGCCGGCATGCATTCAGCGAACACATGCCCTAGCCTTTCATTGGTGCGGGCAAGAAAAATGCATTTTAAAGATTATTAAGTGTGCAAAGAACAGGACTACAATTAAAGAAAATTCCAAACTATTTCCCAAAAAAAACTTTAAAGAATCTATCTTCTTGTCCACATGACAACAGCGAACACGATCACTAAGACCAGTAAAAGATTCACGCCAATGAGCACAAGCCACATGATCGAGTTATCCTGCCCTTCAATGCTTGTCGCTGGCGCAAGTACGGGGATTATCTCTCCCAAGCTTGCGTTATTATTCGCATTATTGGTTGGAGCGGGATTTTGAGTGCCTGTGGTCTGATTAGTGCCCGAGGGCTTTGGAGTTGGCTTTGTTGCGTTTTGTGCAGGAGCTGGTTGTGCTGGAACCTGATCAGTGCTGCATGCTTCAACAGCCAAGCTAAGTGTTCTGGTATCCCATAGGGTTCCTGACTGCAAGAGCGCATCTACCTTGATCGGATAGCTTTTTGCCTTGGTTCCCCTCGGGATGTTGATCGTGAATGTCTTTCTAAATTCACTCGAGTCATCAAAAGGATCAGAATCAAGCTCTATCTTGGTTTGGCCCGCATTTAGGTTTAGTTCTGAGTTCTTGATCTCCACTCGGACATCGGTTTCTTCTTTGGTTCCGGCATTTTGGATAGCGATAGTCACTTCAGCAGTGCCTTCGCATTTGATCTTGGTTGGAAACAATGCTGCTTCTTCAATTAGGATATCTCTTGTCTCTTTGTCTACCTTGAAATTGAGCGTGAACTCATCATCGTATGAAACCCCATTTTCAGATTCGCCTTCTACTTCGAAGAGGACTTCATAGCTATTCTCCTCAATTGCCATAGGCACGTTGAAGATCATCTCCACATCGTTGGCATCGCCAGCCTTAAGGTCGAATTCATCGGCTTCTACCTCTATGTCATCGCCATCGTCGATTTCAAGAACGGTCAGCTTCAAATTGACATTTTCAAGATCGGAATCATCATCATCGAATAGATTCTCTATATTCACCCGAAATCGCAGTTCAGAGCCAGGCTCGACTTCCTCATCTTCAAAATCAAGATCCTCGCCATCGTGCGCATTGAGGTGATTGGCACGTTCAGAACTTTGCTGATATCTTGGCAGCGTTGTTAGGAATGCGTCGATATCGGTGATCTCTATGCCGCCGCTTGATTCCTCTACAACAAGAGTGATCGCAATGGTATCGGTTATGCCCTCATCGGTTGCAGTGATGGTTCCTGTGTATGTACCTAGTGGCTTTCCATTTAAGATTGGGATCGAGAAAGTAACTGTTTCGCTATCTCCATCATTGACATCCTTATCGGCAATTGAACTAAATGAGATGCTATCTGAGCCTTTAGTCAAGGCAGTAGTTGAAAAATCAATTGAAAGGTCCACAGTTCCGTTATTTTCTATAGTGAAGCTTCCTGTGATGGTCCTATCTGGTGATCCCTCCAGGGAGATTGAATTCTGCACGATAAAGAAGCCAGGGTCAGCAGACACAAAAAGGCTTCCTAATAGGAAAAAGAGGCCAAAAACAAGGATTTTTATGGATTTTACCATTTTATTGCCATTGGAGAGTAGTTACTATTTTTAAATCTTTGGGTCTGGGCCTCTTACCCAGGGTATGGTAGGGGATTACACCCGTTTATAATAGGGTTACGATAGCTTCAAATGAGGTGGAAGGCTTGCAAATTCCTAGATCCATTACAAAAACTTATCCAAGGAAAGGTCTGATGCCAACTCATTTTATTTCCCGGGGTTTAATTTCCCAACCTTAGGTCGATCATTCAAAACATATGCAGCTTCATTGGGTGGCAGGTTACAATGACCAAACCCATTGACTAAACCCCTTGGAAGTTCATGTTGATTTTTTTTAAGAATCGGGAAGCCCCATCCCTTAGTTAGGCGGAGGGTCATTTAAGAAAAGAGAATAATTAATGGAGAATGGGCAGCCGGGTTAAGGGTGTCACTGGGTTGTCTTTCGGATCAAGTCTTGACAACAAAATAAGGCTCTATCGGTAATTTGGAATAGAATAATTCGAATCTAAATAAGTTCACACAAAAACTCAGATCACAAAAGAAACACTTTGCCCAACAGCATTGCCAGCCTTATCGGTTACCTGAATAAAGACCGTATGGCTGCCCGTTGAGAAAACAATTTTCTTCTCGCAGACATTTGAAATGAGCTTGTTGCAGAGCAGTTTTGGCCTTCTTCCATTGTCGCTGTATTCGATGCTTTCAAGGTTTGGCTCCATGACATTAATTCTGAGTGTTGCTGATTTTCCTGAAATGGTTGTCTGGATGAAATTGATCAAAGGGTCTTGCGTATCGACTGAGAGGACTATCTTTTTGGATAGGGCCTGTTTTGATGCGATATCTATGACCTCAAACCAATACTGGATGCTCTGGCCGTTATAGTCGCTGAGGTTCACGTTCTTTGAGCATGAGAGGGATTTTCGTTCAAGTTGGCAATCTGTGTTTACATTAAGCAGTGATCTCTTGAAGCCCTTGTTTGCGTTGCCATAATGCAGGTTTATGGTCCTTGGGTTTGCCTCATCGATAGTTGCACTAAATGATCCATCAGCAAAGCCCCTTGCTGGCAAAACTTCGCGAATCTTAGGATTTTTGGTATCTATGAAGAATTGAATGTCAAGGATTCTGGTATTCCTATACATATCCACAGTCCTGAAACGGATCTTGTTTAGGCCTTCTTTGAAGCGTACTGATTTGGTCTTATCGCCTCGGCAGTCATCGCATATCTTGCTCTCTCTTCTATTTGAGTCAGTGAGGTCTGAATAGAACACATCGGCCTTCTCGTTGAGATGATACGCTAATTTTACAGAGGTCGATGAGAACAGCGAGGTGTTGTCCATCTTTGGATTAGTGAACGTGATGACTGGAGGAGTGGTGTCCTGAGGTGTATTATTTTCCCCAGGCGAAGGGTGGGTACACGAGCCTGAGCCAGAAGGAAGACCATTACATGCATTGAAGCTTGCGTGGACATAACAATCTTGTTCGCTATCATAGCTGGTCATGCAAAAAACCAATGTGGTGACATCAACTATCTTATCAGGTATCGCTGGATTGCAGAAATTGATCACATCACCGCGCTCAAAGCAGGCTGAGAATACCGCCTGGGCGGATCCGGCAATCATGCTTATTAGGAATAATGAAACAATTGTGAGGATGATCTGTTTTTGAGTCATTGTTTGAAGCTTGTCTCTGATTTATGTATGTTTGATAATTTTGAATTAATAAGCTAGGATATCTAGGCGCTCCCAACCGGGCTAGGGCATGCATACTGCGTGTGCACGCCGGCGACGTCGCGCATCTATAATGACATCTTAGTGCAATGGTTCTTCATCGCAGCTAACATTTCTTTCAGACGTAAACTGCCTTTAGTACGTAAAAAACAAAAACAAAAAAACTAAATTGCCTCTCCCCAGAAGAATAAACTTCCTGAGTCAAAATCGCCATTGCATGGCTCTGGCAGATTCAATCTGAATGTAAGCGCGATCTCTGATCCTGGAGTGAGTACATTGCCTGGGAAATAAGGTCCAACCTGCGGCCCCTGCACGATCTCATAGCCATCCTTGTCTCCATTGAAATTCCCATAGAATGGGCTTGGATCATTGAATCCGATGCCATAGTTGATGCCAACATAGCCTTCATTGTCTTTTCTTAGGTCCTTATTGGTGCCATAGCCGCCATGGCTTGCGAAGTAGCAGAACGCATCGTTGCCATCGCAGTCAGATTCGCCATCGCCAAGCCTGAGCGTATTGGAATTAGGGCATGCGGCTCCCGAACTTCCTGAGTCATAAAAATCGGTTCCTGAGATGAACATATCGAGTTGCACACCTGAGCCATCGTCAGCGTCATTGCCAACAAGCAGGGATCGTGAATAGCTATGCGTTCCTGGCCGTACGTTTTCAAATTCAATCGAGCCATCAACGCTCAAGGCAACAATTGGGTTCAAGAACCAGTATTCGTTCTCATCCATCGTGGCAACAAGCCCATCAAGGTCGATCGCTTCAATAGTTATCCAGTATTCGCCATACATGCTCATCGGCGTTTCAATCGTAAGCATGCAATCATAATATCTCATGGTATCGCGATCAAAGATCCCCAGGCGCTCCTCAAGGATTCGCGCGTTGCACACATCATAGATTCGCTCACCATCATAATGGCCATTATCTTCAACACAGTTGACTTCGATCGGATTTCCTTCCCCCTGGACGTCTCCTACAGTACCATATACATCAGCGACCTTTTGAGCCCCATTCTTGTCCATGACAAGCACTTTCCATTGGATCTGCTCGCCTTCGAAAGCATAATTTTGGGTCCTTTCCACTAATTCATAGCCATCAAGGCTTATCCTTCCAGGCTCAGTCGCATCGTCTAGAACTAATCGTGAATCGCACATCCATACATTGGGCGCGTAGTCCTCGGTGATTATATCGATACCGACCCCGCCGCCAACACTTACTGCAAAAACAGCAGGCAAACTTATGATCATGACAAACAAAGAAACAATAACAGACTCTAATTTTCTCATATTAATCCCCCAACAACCGCTATAATTATTAGTACTATTTAAAAGTGGTAAATTGTTTATTATAAAAGGTTTCCCTAACAAGAATATGTAGTTTCTAAAGATTGGTTTTGAGTATATAGAATTATTGACTTTGTTTGCGGCATTCTTACCATTAATGGAAAGCACTTCGGCAGGGTTCAAAATGATGGTTGGCATCTCAAAGGTCGAGCTTTTTGACAATTACAAATGAGGTGACAAGGGGGATGTCCCTTACGGGGAATGTCGCCCCTTGAAAAAAACATTCACAAGCGAGAAGATGCCAACCCGAGCGAAGCGAGAGTTTTGAACCCTGCCTTTGCGAACACAAGTAGTTAACAAAATACACCTATACACAAATTTAATATAACGACCATCGATAGTTGGCTTATGAACGTAGAACAGATCGTCGAAGAAGCACGAAATTCCATAGGCGATTTCTGCATGAGTGAATGTCATGCCAAATGCTGCAGGAAAGGAACTTTGATAATCAAGAAAGAGAGCATAGAGACAGTCACGCAAAAAACCAATAAGCAATTGGAAAAAGAAAAAGTCCTCTATAAGATAAGCTCAGGCGACTTTGCCCTGGATTTCAACAAAAAACCCTGCCCGAGCCTAAAAGACAACAAGTGCACGATCTATAAAGACCCCTTAAGGCCGAGCTTATGTCACGAATTCCCTATTTTTATCAAGGGCAACAGTGTCTGGATCTCGAGTGTTTGCACGGCTGTGCAGGAAAAGAAGTTTGAGTATGTGAAGAAGAAATTGGAAAGCATGGATGTAAAAGTTCTGGAAATTTAGTTGTCAACGGCATTCTTTCGGTATTCTCAAAGGAATTATAGTTGCATAAAAATTTATTAATATAGGGCATTCCTAACGATAATGGATGATCCAAGAGCAGTACAGCCAATCGATGAGTATGTCCAGACACTACTTGGGTTAGCCAGCAGGGAGTTTGGATTAACAATCGATCCTAAAATGGCAACGCGAGGCCAAAGACTTGAAGCGGCGCTAGCTTTCCATAATGCGGGCCAAAAAGATTATCCTTTGGATATCATGAATGGAAGGAGATTGTCTTCAGAGCCAAGTGGCATCTTTGAGTATACAAGGCAGCATCTAGCCGAGCAGCGTGAACTTGACGAAATATTGGGACGAGACCCAGCGGATTTTTATGCCTCTATACTGCATAACTACAATCCATTGTGATAATCGTCTAACTATTGTTTTTTATAATTTTTTTCCGATATTTCTATATTTTCTTTTTATTTTATTATTGTTTAGGTGTATTGTAATCCTCTTATTGTTACTAGTATTGGCATTGCTACTTTGAGAAGAAATCAACCTAAGTAAATCAAAAGCTATTCCATCGCTATATGCTCTTTACAAGAATACCGATTCCCATCCAGCTCAACATCCATCACAAGCCAGCTCAGATTCTTCTCATTCGCCTCATCGCAGAATTCTTCTGGCTCAAGCCCATACTCGACGCCAAACACCGCCTTGCTCTGCTCAGTGAATGGCTCTAGAAAATCACACTCCTCGAACTCAAAGCATTGTTCGTTGATCGCAAAATCGAAGAAATCGACTAATTCTTCGATCTGCTCAAGATCATTCTTTAACCCAATCGATAAGTTCCTTTTATGGGCTTCGTTGGCAAGCAGTCTATTATAATAGAGCTGGTCATCATATCTGATATCAAGGCCATTGATATTCTCAAATGCATCGACATTATCTGCTTCCACTCCATCACATCTCTTCTCTTTGGCAAGATCGAGCCTTGTGAGCATTAATTGCTGCAGTGATCCATCCCTGATATCGATCCACCTTTCATCGGGAAAATCCTCAAGGGATTCCCCTAACAGTTCCTGGGAAATATTGCGCATATCTTCTCTATTGGATTCATAGGTTCCTGCGCTAAAATAGCATATCACTCTTTTGCCTTCAGTATGCAGTTCATCGATGGTTTCCTGTGGCGTATCAAAAAGATCTATATCATACACGTGCGCATCATCATAGGTCTGCAAGAAAGTATTAAGTTGGTAATGCCAGCCGATACCAGGGCTTGGAACCCACCAGCTCTTTTGCATGGCAAGCATCTCTTGGCGCTGCTGCTCTGCGATTATTTCCTCCTCAGTTAAGGGTTCATTGGTATCGGCATTTTTCTGGTTTGCAGCGCAGCCTAGCATGAAAAGCATAATTATCAAGCAAAGAGCGTATTGTCTCATGGATTGGAGAGAATCTAAAGAAATTTAAAGATTTGGGTTTGTAGCAGTACTATGGAACCAATACAGGACCTTGACAAAATAATTCTTTTACTGAAAAAAGAAGTTAAGAACTTTGAAAATCCATTGATCACCAAAATAGACGAAGTAAGCAAAACCCCATTCATGGTGCTTGTTTCATGCCTATTAAGCCTTCGAACCCAGGATAGGACTACGGGACCGGTGGCAAGGAAGCTATTTTTTGCTGTTAAGACCCCTCAGGACATCAATAAGCTATCTCTTAAAAAATTAGAAGACATCATACGACCAGTCAACTACTACAAAACAAAAGCATCCAGGATAAAGGAGATAAGCAAGACCCTTATCAAAGAATACGAGGGCCAAGTCCCTAATTCATTCGACGAACTGCTGAAATTAAAAGGGGTTGGGAAAAAAACAGCGGCAATAACTATGCTCTTTGGCCATCACGATCCAAATTTCATAGCAGTAGACATCCACGTTCACATGATAGCTAACCGTCTAGGCTGGGTAAAGACAAAGAATGCGGAGCAGACGATGGATGAGCTCATGAAAGTATTGCCCAAAAAATATTGGCATGATCTAAACGAGCTGTTTGTGCTGCATGGGCAGAATATCTGCTTTACGAATTCCCCGATATGCTCAAGATGCGCGATTAAAGAATATTGTCCAAGAATTGGCGTAATAAAGAGTCGGTAGGGCCTTTTTTCCAAATTACACGCATCTGAAACAGATTCTAGCGAGAACTACTAAAAATAACTAAAATAATCAAGCAAACAACATCACGGTCTTTGCGGTCTTTCTTCCAAGCTCGGTCAAAAATAACCTATCATCGCTAACAGAAATAAGTCCATCTCGTTGGGATTTCACAATTATCCTTTTCGCGAATTTCTTGCTCCAGTTCATGTGCGTTATCATGTTGCCTAAGGTATTCTCTCGCTTCGCAATGGGCTTTCCCTCATGATCCAATAAATGGATCGCCAACATGTGGCTTGCGAATGTCAGTTTCCTGCTTCGATGAGTTAGCACTTTTGCGAGCAAGCCTCTCTGGGGCGCAAATAACAGTGCCATCAAAAAGAACAGCCCTGCCATCATGGCCATGCTCCCGGCAATCGATGCGTCATAATGCCTGGCAAGATAGTATCCGCTGATAGCCGATCCAATCCCTACTGCGCAGCTAAGCGAGATCATGCGCGATAGGCGATGCGTGAGCAGATACGCAGTCGATGGAGGCGCAACGATGAGCGCAACCACCAAGATAGAACCTACAGAATTGAATGCACCAACGGCCGTTACACTCACCATGCTCATCAAAAGATAATGGATAATTGCAGGAGAAAAACCAAGCGAAACCGCAAGTCCTGGATCGAATGTGGTTAATTTTAGTTCCTTGTAAAACAACAAAATAAAAATCAGATTCAGAAGCAATATCGAGCCCATGATCCAGATCGCAACCGGCCCTAAGTCAGTCCCAAAAGCAACAAATCGATGAAATGGCGCAAGGCCGATCTCTCCCAAAAGAACTGCATCAGAATCAAGATGAACGTGGCTTGCGAATTTTGTAATCAGGATGACTGCTATCGAGAAGAGCATTGGAAAAACAAGCCCAATGGACGCATCCTCCTTCATCTTTTTTGTCTTGGTAAGAAGCTCGGTTAGCCAGACAGTGAGCAGGCCAACGAGAGTAGCGCCAAATATCAAGAAAGAAGATGCGATATCCTTTACGACAAAAAAGGCAAGCACGATCCCAAGCAAGATGGCGTGCGAGATCGCGTCGCTCATAAGAGACATTCTTCTTAGTACCAAGAAAGTGCCCGGCAGCGCGCAGGTTATGGCAACGATGATCGCAAGCCCTAATATTTGCGCTTCAATTGACATGGGAATCATCTCGTTTTACTAGTTGGCTTGCTTTCTCAAAACCAAGCTTTGTCAAAACCCACGCATTGACCCCTTTCTTTTGGACCAATCGCTGTCTTTCTAGCAGTGATAATGAGTCCAGGACGCTGGTTTGATCGATCGCCTGGAGGGAATCAAGAGTGTGCGCATGCTTGCTATCGTGCTGCAATGAGAGGTAATATAGATTCAATAGAGTGCTCTCGACGCGAACCTGTTTTCTGTTCTTCTTATGCTGCAGGTAATCAAAGAGCAGGCCTCGATGCCACGAAAAAAACAATGATATGATCACAATAATGCTTAGGACAACGACGATCGTTGGCCCCGTTGGAATTTGGGTAGCAGAGCTGCTGATCAACGTTCCTATGCTTGCCGACAGTGCTCCAATGCATGCCGCGAGAACGACCATGATCCCAAGATTATCGGTCCATTGCCTGGCGGCAACCGCCGGAGCAATGACCATCGCGCTCATAAGAACTACCCCTACGGTTTGCAGGCCAACCACGATCGCGCCAACAATAAGCAAGGTAAGCAGCAACTCAATGGCAATGATGGGCATCCCGATTGTTTTTGCGAAAGCCTTATCAAAAATAAGCAGCTTGAATTGTTTCCAGAATAGCAACACGAAAGCAAATACGATCATGCTCAAGGCCGCAATGGTTATGACATCGCTGCGAAGCATCGTGGCAGCGTTCCCAAAAAGATAGCTTTGCAATCCTGATTTCTCAGAACTTGGAAGCTTTTGTATTATGGTGAGTAAAAAAATGCCGAATCCAAAAAACACCGAGAGTATAATTCCTAGGGCCGCATCCTCTTTTGTTTTGGTTAGGTTAGTAAAGACGTGCACAAGAGATGTCCCGATGAATCCTGCTATGGCGGCCCCCAAAAGCAAAACAAGCGGATTCTTTGTCTGGGTCAATAAGAAAGCAAGCGCGATGCCTGGAAGGGCTGCATGCGAGATCGCATCGCCAACGAGGCTTTGGCGCTTAAGCATGGCAAAGCATCCAAGCGATCCAGCTACCAGGCCCACAATACTAGCTCCAAGCAGCACTGTTATGAGCGTATAATCAAAAGATATGACCATGGATCACCCCTTACTAAGAAATGGCGTTCTGGCCCCATAGGTCAGTTCAAGATTTTTTTGCGTGAGCACTTCTGAGACGGGCCCCATGGCGATCTTTCTCACGTTTAAGAGCATAACCCAATCAAAATATTCCTTTAGCTTTTCAAGATCATGATGGACTACAATGACTGTCTTGCCTTGTTTTCTAAGCTCTTGGAGCAATAGGATTATGGCTCGTTCTGTCGTCGCATCGACACCTGCAAATGGCTCATCCATGAAATAGATAGATGCGTCCTGAACTAGGGCCCTTGCAAGAAAAACGCGCTGCTGCTGGCCTCCGCTCAATTGGTTTATCTGCCTTTTTGCGAATGCCTGCATGCCAACTTTCTTAAGACTCTCAAACGCAAGTTCTTTTTCCTTTACTCCGGGTCTTCTAAACCATCCCAATCTGCCATAGAGGCCCATGGTGACGACATCGATTGCTGTCGTTGGAAAATCCCAATCCACCGATCCTCGTTGCGGCACATATCCGACCAATTGCCGCTGCTCTTTATACGATTTGCCAAAGATCTGTATGGTTCCTGCGGCTGGCTTTATCAGGTCAAGGATTGTTTTTATGAGCGTGCTCTTCCCTGCGCCATTAGGACCAACAATACTAAGCAAGATACCCTGAGGTACCTGCATGTCAAGATCCCAGATCACTGGTCTTTCCTGATAGGCAACGGTCAAGTCTTCAACTTGGACAGCGTAATTTTGTTTTTTCATGTTGTTTTGTGAATTTATTAGTGCACTAGGGGTTTAAACCCCCGACCTTCAAGTCGATTACTAAAAAATCATATATGGTTTCATTGGGTGGTAGTTTGGTGCAACGACTTGGACCCAATAACTAAGCACATTGGAGCAGTTCATGTTGTATTTTTTTAATAATCGGGAAGCCTCATCTCGGTGGGGGGAGGTCACATCCTAGCAGATCCGTATTTTGGAGTTCAGCATCTGGCCGCACGCGTATCTACGCTGGCAAAAAAGGTTTCGCTTCGCTCAACCCAAGGTCCGCTGCCTACTATCATTGGGCGAGGCCGGAGCGCATTGGCAAGCAAGCGCAGGCCTCGCACTAAAATTTACCGAAGGCGCAATGAATTCGTTATCTACGAATACGCAATGCTCTATCTGATGTCAAACTTGCGTCATGTTTAAAATGAAATTATTTCAACCCTGCAACGATCGTATCTATGTTATGGGTCACCATCCCGATGTATGTCCCTTCTTTTGTACCATGATCGCCCATGGCATCCGAATACAAGGAACCGCCAATCTTGACATCCCAGCCTTTTGATTTCGCAGCTTGCTGCACCGCCTCGATGTTTCTTTGAGGTACCGAGGATTCAACAAAAACGGATCTTATTTTTCTTGCAACTACGAAATCAACGAGCTCCTGCACATCCTTGGTTCCTGCCTGCGCTTCAGTCGATATCCCTTGCAGGCCCATGACCTCGAATCCATACTGTTTGCCAAAATATTGGAATGCATCATGCGCGGTCACTAGAACTCTTTGTTCTGGAGGGACTTTTTGCGCTTCTGATAGGACATATGCATTGAGTGCATCAAGCTGCAGTAGGTATTGCTGGGCGTTTTGCTCATAGAGCGCTGCGTTCTCTGGATCCGCTTCCTTGAGCGTATCTCGTACCGTCTTTACGGCATATTGCCATAGCGAGACATCAAACCATACGTGTGGATCATATTGTCCAGGGTATGCAGGAAAATCAAGCAACATCTCTTTTGGGATATCCTTTGTTACGGCAATAGCCACTTTTCGCGATCCTATCTCTTCTAAGACTTCAGCCATCTTCGCTTCCAGATGAAGCCCGCCATAGAATATTATCTGAGCATCGCTTAATCTCTGGACATCCCCTTGCGTTGCCTTGTAAAGATGCGGATCGACGCCAGCGCCCATAAGCCCATGCACCGCCACTTTATCCTTTCCTACCTGCTCTACGATATCTGTTATCATGCCGATCGTTGTCACGATCTCTATTTTTCCATCTGAACCCTGGTCTTGAGTGCTTGTGCATCCGCTGATGAAAGCAAACGATAGCATAAGTATCGCGATTATTGAAAAACACTTGAATGGTCTTGTCATTGGATTTACTCTCTTTTTCCCAACCCTATCTCTAAGCAATAATGCGCTCTTTGAGTCGCCTGCTCTCGTTTATTGATTAATAAGTCATTTCCCGCTATTGCCTATTAGTGCATTAATCTCCAATATTCGAAAAACTCTTGCATCACGCCGCAACCAAGAATCCCGTTGCATACATGACCAGCAACCCCGCTAAAAACCCGCACACATTGGTGATTGTAAATAGCGAGGACCATTTTCCCTTTGCCATGTAATGGCTGATGTCAAAGGCAACATCAAAGATCGCTCCTGCCCCAATAGCTAGGAAAAAAATCGCCAATGCGGGAGAATAGGAAAACCCTCCAAGCAGTGCTCCGATAATGGTTGGCGCTCCTGCAATGATGCCCATCAAAATAAGATGCAGCATGAAGTGGTTCACATTCTTGATGACCCTTGTCAAAGGAGCCACGATAGCAACTCCTTCAGTCACGTTGTGTATCATGAAACCAATGACCAGCAGGCTGCCAAGGCCTATCTCTCCGACCGCGTAAGCGCTTCCAATTGCAAGTCCCTCGCCTAGATTATGCAAACCAATGCCCAGCGCGATAAGATAGCCAAACACCAATGCCTGATGGAACTCTCCTCGCTGTTTTTCATACTGCTCACTTCGATAACTGATCGCGCCAAGCGTAAACACCGCAAGCAAGAAACCGATCAGGATGATGCCGATCCCATTGTACACATTGGGCAAATTCTCAATGAGCTCAAAGGATTCTGCGAGCGCATCAACGCCCAAGAATATCAGCAAGCCAACGGTCAAAGCAAGCAAAAAGTCATACCATCGCGCCCGCAATAATCGCAGGAATGGAAGCCAAAGCAGGCCAATAAGTACTGGAATCACTCCTACATAGATCCCAAGGAGGACAAATGTCTTTAGATATGATGCATTGAAGATCGGAGTCTTAGTCGCAACTTCGATCTCTTTTTCAAAAGTAACGCCATTTCTCGAGATCAATTTTATGGCTTCAAAATCGCCCTCTACCCAGGGATAGAATATCTTTATAGTTCCCTTATCGAGGGGCTCTAAAGTATCGCTTGGCTTCATCTCAAATTGCCAATAGGCATCATTGATGAGCACTTGTGCTATGGTTACTGGCTCTGGTCCATCGTTAATAAGTTCAAGCGTAATAAGTTCAGGAGCCAAAATAGCTCTTTGAATGAAAATATTTTCAACAGGCGGCGCTGTCGATTGCAAAACCCCTAGTGGTCCAAATTTGAGGAAAAACAGAAGCAGGATGCCTAGTAAAATAAGCGGAAGTATTCCTTTTAGCAGCAACGGTATTTTTGAGATTTTTTTTTGCTCTTCCATCATTCAACCTCGAAAAATCCCATCCAGCCAAGTTCTGCAAATTCTGAGACATGCGCATGGAACATGTACATTCCTTCGAAAGGGAATCGCACATCTAAAATGGAGCGCTCGCCTTGCGCTAAAGAGATGATATCGGTATACGCATTTGGCACTTGCCTAGTCCCTGTGCGATACTCATCGAAGAACGTCGCGTGCATATGAAATGAATTGATAGGATCGAATTCGACGATATTGATGACATAGAGCCTGATCAGCTCATCTTTTTTTACCTGTATGGGATTCATGGCATAGTAGAATGCCTTGGTATTGATCGCATATACCTCATTGTCCCCATCAAGATTGGTATCGAACGCATTCATCACCATGACCATTTCCTTATCTGGTTTTTGCCTCGTGTCGTTTTTTGGGTCAACGATGTATGCGCCATAGAGGCCCTTGGCGATGTGCTGTTTCAATGGCACCGAATGGCAATGATAGAGGTGGATGCCATAGGGTTCAGCCCCGAATTCATAGGTAAAATTTCCTCCTGGGTACACCAGGTCTTCTGGCATGGAACCATCATTGTTTGAGCTGTGAAATCCATGGAAATGCATAGTGTGCGGCTTTGTTCCCGCATTGGTAAAATGGATTCTTATAGAGTCCCCTTCGGTTGCCCGAATCGTTGGGGCAGGCACTTGGCCATTATAGGTCCATGCAGGGAAAAAAACTCCAGGGGCAATTTCTATCTCCTGATCCTCTGCGTAGAACCAGTATTCTCGAAGCATTGAGCCATCAGCTTGTTTGGTTTCCTTGTAATACTTTTTGCGCTCTTCAGCTGGCAGGTCATTGAAATTCCAGGTAGTCAAAAAACGCGTGCCATCGAAGCCATTCTCTTGGTAGTTTCCCACAGTGCCTATCGCTTCCTGGGCATGCTGTTCGGGACGCATGGGAAAACTACTGTGCATGTTCATGCCCTTCATGCAGTCTTTTGGATCCATTCCATCGAGACATTTGTTTGCCTGCCTTTGCATTTTTTCAAATGCAGTATCATCTTGCGGGACAACACTTAGAATGAAGAGTAGGCTCATAACTATTACGAGCAATGCTGAAATCCCAATCATTTTTTTATTTGCCATAGCTATTTTTTTAGTATTCCTCCGAGTCTAATTCTCAAACCACTTCAGGTCTCTCATTGAAAATTCTACGCAGCTTCCTTGGGTGGTGGTTCGCTGCAATGGCCTGGACCCAATAACTAAGCACTTGGACAACCTATGTTGCATTCTTTTAATAATCGCAAAAAGCCCCATCCCTCTATGGTGGGAGGAGATCACTGTTGGCTGCTTATAAAATGAATAGTTATCACTCTCGCTTACCTAACTCCCTATCTATAAGCAGCAATGCGCTCTTTGAGTCGCCTGCCATGGTAAGCTGATCAACAAGCCATTGTGCCTGTTGCTCCTCTTCAACTTGCTCATCGACAAACCAGTGCATGAACACATCGGTTGCATGGTCCTTCTCTTTTTGCGCAAGCTCTTTGAGGTTGTTGATAAGTTCAGTGACCCGGCGCTCATGCCCAAGTGCTGTCTGCGCGATCTCAAGCTGGTTCTTGAAAGTTCCTTTCGGTTTTTCTATAGCGCTTAAGTTGATCATGCCATCCCTATCGAGGACAAAATCATAGATCTTCATCGCATGGGTGTCTTCTTCCTGTGCCTGCTTTCGAAACCAGTGCGCGAATCCTGTAAGGTTTTTTTGCTCAAAATAGGCTGCCATCGCAAGATAGAGCATCTTTGCGTAGAATTCATGCCCGATCTGGCTATTCAATGCATCTTCCATCTTCTTGTTGATCTTCATGTTGTTTACCTCACATCAATTTTGGGATTGGCTTGCCATGTGGATCCAGTCGTGGATTTCCAAGGAGCCTATTGAGCCGAAGTATTGATTCATCGCTAAAGGCATGCTCAAGATTATGCGCCTCATCATGGATCTTTCTCTCGCTTATTTTTAGCATGTCTCTTAGGAATGTCTCGATGATCCGATGCCTTGCGGTCAGATTCTGGGCGGCTTCCCTTCCTTTTTTTGTAAGCTGTATCCTTGCGTATCTTCTGTACTCAAGAAAGCCAAGCGAATCGAGGCTTTTGAGCATCTCTGAGACGCTTGCCTTGCTAACGCCAAGGTAACTTGCAACATCGACTGATTTTATCTCCTGATTCTCCTCTGCAAGGTGATACATTGCCCTAAGGTAGTCCTCTTTGTGGATGTTCTGCATAAAGTTAGGCTTTCCTAACTCTATATAAAGGTTTGTAATAAAATATTTTTTGCTAGGGGAAATCTCTCTTTTAGTGAATTACCCCTATCCGCAAAAAAGCGAGGACATCTAGACCGCGCCAATATGCGCGCTATCTTATCATGGATATCTCAGTGCAATGGCGATTCCTTGCCGATGTCCCAAAATGAAGGTAGAAACCTTGCACTAAGGATAGCTCAATTGATGCGCCGCGCATTGGCGGCGCCTAGATATCTTAGCTTTTTCAAAGATAAACTGAGGGGAACAGATTTCAGTACAACTCCCAAAACAAAACGCACATTTAATAATTTCAGAACCATTATGATTCTCATGGAACAAGCCAAGAAGTACGCTCTTAAGAAAGAAATTGGATTATTCGAGGCGACGCTCTATGGTGTTGGCATTATTTTAGGGGCTGGGATCTATGCGATGGTTGGAGCTGGCGCGCAAAGCGCGGGGAGCGCGCTGTGGCTCGCCTTTTTGGTAGGCGCAGTTATCGCCGCATTGACTGGTCTTAGCTACGCTGAATTATCGTCGATGTTCTCAAAAGAGGCTGCGGAATTCGTCTACGCCAAGAATGCTTTCAAGTTAAGCAGCCTAGCCTTCATCGTGCAATGGATCATGCTCGCTGCCAATGTGCTTTCTGCAAGTGTTGTTGCCCTAGGCTTTGCCGGATATTTCAATTATCTGCTCGGAGGTAATACGCCTCTGATCGCTGCGATCCTCATTGTCTGCATGTCTCTTATCAATTTCATCGGCATGAAGCAATCGAGCAGGTTCAATGTGATCGCAACCCTGATCGAAACGTTAGGCCTTCTAGGTATCATTGTCTTGGGAATATATTATTTTAGCACGCATGATGTACTTGGATCTATTGATTGGTTTAGTTCTCCAACCGGATTTAGTGGGATCTTGATCGCTACAACCCTGGTATATTTTGCCTTTATTGGATTTGAGAACCTGGTCAACATGTCAGAAGAGACTAAAAATCCAGAAAAAACGATTCCCAAGGCGCTTATCATCTCTTTGATAATATCGACTGTGATCTATGTGCTTGTCTCTATCTCAGCTGTTGGCATTTTGGGAGCAGACGTCTTGGGTCAATCAAAAGCGCCGCTGGCAGAGACTGCAGAGAAGGTCATTCCAAAGAGCTCATTCATCCTCTCCATAATTGCCCTCTTTGCGACTGCAAACACCGTTCTTATAATGCTCATTGTCTCATCGCGTCTGCTCTATGGCCTCTCATCAAATAGTATGCTTCCCGCTTTTTTTTCAAAGATTGGAAAAGGGGGAACTCCCTATTATTCAGTCGTCATAATCGGGATTCTTTCAATGCTTAGCCTGTTCATTGCAGATATCAAGGGGCTTGCTCATATTGTCAATCTGGCCATTTTTGTCGTATACATTTTTGTGAATTTATCCTTGATAGTGCTTCGATTTAGCCAACCCAAGATGAAGCGGCCATTCAGAACACCGCTTTCTATTGGAAAACTGCCACTGCTCCCCGTTCTTGCAATACTGCTCAATCTTGGTATGATGTTTTTCTTTGAACTATCCATCTTTATTCTCGGGATTGTACTCTCGATCATTGGGTTTTTTCTGTATCTGATAAGCACAGCATACATTAGAAGAAGGCAAAATGCTTAGGCAATTGTATTGAATCTATGTCGGATGGAAATGTCAAAAACCACCAGTGAAACATCGGTGGCATGATACGGTGGTTCCACATTGAGTGGTTCGTCGAAAATTTTTAATTTTCAGGGTGCTCGGAAATTGTCTTCAAATGACAATAATTATTGGCAATTTCCGACATTTGAGCACACTCGGAATTCCACTCAATGTTTACTCACGGTAATCCACCATTCATAGAAATGGCGGAATTCCGATGTTTCAGATACTGCTATAGGTTCTTAAATACCATGAAAGCAGAATCCTCTAGCGCGTTGCCCAGTACCACTATCTTATTTTTGTCCTTAAAACTAATTTTCTTTCCTTTTTCCAATAGTTCATGCAGCCTATTCTTTTGAGTCGATTCAATGTTTTCAAAATGACAGGCATTCTCATCTATTGAACACTCGCGCAGCAAAAAAACGCCTTCGAATTCAGTATACAGCGCAGCGCACTGCAAAAATGATTGCATGTGTAGGGCAAGCTGCTCATCGTATTTTTTTATTATCTCAAAATTACTCTTTGCCAACGCAATGGAATCCTTGCAATGAAAATCATGAGGGAAGTGATTGATCAAGGCAACATCAAAATACCTTCCAAGGCAATTAGTCCAAAAAGGAAATTCGTGTCCAGAAGAATTTTCAAAGGCAGGCAGGATGAAATCATTTTGCTGCTCACTTTGTTTTTTCTTATTTTTTTCAAAGAAATCAATGCAACATTTTGGATAACCGAGTAGCGCTCCAATCACTGCATCATCTTGGTTTTTCTCCGCATCCTTTAGTTTTTTTGTATTTTCTTCATCCTTTGAGATATACAAATGGTACAAACCAGGCTCAGAACTCTCTTTTGGTAAAACTTCAACCCTATTAGAAAATGATCCTTTGCCCAAATCAGCAACTTTTCTCACCTTGAAATCAGAGACCTCAAGAAATAGTCCATTATCCTTGCAGAACAAAAGAATATGCCTAAGCTCAGCCTCATTTGCATCGAAACGAAGAGCTGGCTTTGCATCTTCTAGCAGATAGAGCATCTCAAGAGCCCTAGATCTAGTGGCAAATACCTTTTGCAGG
>CAZFPU010000017.1:0-18016 GCA_964521145.1 uncultured Methanosarcinales archaeon
CCTATTTTAAAAAAAATGAAGGGTTACTGGAAAATTAAGAGAATAAGATCATCAATTGATTCTGTTATCATAAAATTAGGCTATTTCCCTAGTTTTGAAGATCTAGTTGAACATGGGCCAAAGGGTATAGGGAAAGCTGTATCCAACTATGGGGGTCTTTCAAAATTAAGGAGAACAATGGGTTATGAAAGTAAAAACCAGCGTGGCTATTGGAATGATGGCGTAATAACTGAAAAATTAGAATCAATTAGTAAGGAACTTGGTCATTTCCCTACCCATAAAGAGCTTAGAGAGCGATATAGTGGACTTTCGAGTGCGATAAGTGCACACGGTGGCATAGAAAAATTTCGTAGACAATTAGATAGTTCACAGAAGTCTATGCCAGATTCCTATTGTGATATTACCAATGTACAAAAGGAACTTAAAACAGTTATCGCAAAAGAAGAATATTTACAGAGCAAAGGAGAATTAATTCAAAGCGGTAAAAAGGCGTCCCAAAAACCAGCAGGTCATTGGAAAGAATCAATAATTGAATCGGAACTTGAAACAATCATCAAAAAAATTGGTGGTTTTCCTACACAACAAAAACTAAAGGAATATGGGTCACCAGGAATCATAAATGCAATAAATAGGCAGGGTGGTTTGCTTAAATTCCGTCTTAAATTAGGATACCCTCAGGACGCTAAGCCATCAGGATACTGGAACGACGCAACAATAATATCTGAACTAGAGCCAATTTTATTTGGCAGCGGTCATTTTCCTTCTAGAAGTGAATTGTTAGGGTTAAATCGTCTGGATCTTGACGTAGCAATCGGCAAACATGGGGGATACAGAAAATTTCAAGGGATTTTGAATCATTCATCACATAGAAAGCCTAACGGATATTGGGATAATATCACAAACGTAGAGTCTGTGCTTATGTCGGTGGTAAATAAGAAAGGATATTTTCCAAGCCAGAAAGAATTAATTGATGAAGGATATTCTAGTCTTTCAGCTGCTATAGTAAAGCATGGCGGAGTTGAAAAACTTAAACAAAAGCTCGGCTACGATTCTGCCACTCAAACAACAATTGAAGAAAAAATAAACCAATCACCGGAAATTACAGGTTTCCAAAAACTACAACCCTATTTCGTTCAAGAACAAAACGAACGCTTTGCAGAAAAACTAGCAAAACACCTATACAGCAACTTAGATGGCTACGCACAGCAACGAACGACACCTCAAAGAATTCAAAGGCATATTCTCAACCTTGGCTTCATAGAACTTACTCGCACCTCTTCTAAAGAGGCTATTGGATTTATCGTTGAGTATCCTGCATTTTTCAAAAATGAGCAGGAGGCAGTGTTTGCAATCGCTCATCGGTACATGGATGAAGAATTGACGAGAACGCCAATTGGAGAAACAAAAAATAGAATAAAAGAACTACAAGCAGAGATGCAGACTCTGTACAAGAAGGTAGCATGAGCCTCGATATTTTACTAAAACGGCTGGAATCATATGGATCATTCTTTGATGAAAATCATAAATTTAAAAATGGATTGGAGTTAGGAAATCATCAATTGCTTCCTGTTTTTGATGCGGTAGAAAACGGACTGCGAAGATTCTTCTTAGCCTATGGGACTGGCGCAGGCAAAACGCTTATTCCTCTTCATATAATAAAACACCTTAAAGCTCGGCGTGAACCGCATAGAACGCTCGTCATCGCTCCATATCAAACCATTTTAGAAAACTGGGACCAGAAAACCCTTCAATATCATAATCTTTCAATGAGTCTGCATACCATCAAAGATCAAGGAGACGCGCGCATACCTTCAAATGCAAATTTTGTCACATTGAATTTTGATAAACTCCCTGAGGGAAGATCATATTTGGAAGGCATACTAGCCTATGCTGCAAAAGCCGATCTAATAATAATTGATGAATTTCACAATCTCAAAAACCATGATGGGCAGATATCCAAAGGATTTCAGAAAATTGTTGAAGTATCTAAAGATGCACGATTGATAGCGCTTAGCGCAACACCAGCTCCCGATAGACTACGCGACCTGGGGATTGCACTCTATGCAATTGATCCTGATAGATATGCCCACTACAAAGATCATCCTTTTGATGCCACCCGTGATCCAGAGGCCATTTGGGAATTGCATGAAAGCGGCAAAATGCGCTTTTTTAGCAGAAATGATGTTGCTACTTTCTTTAATTTGCCATCTTTTACTGAACATGAACCTGTGCAAGTTGAAATGTCGCAGCAGCATGTTCAAGACTATTTCAATGCATACTCGCAATTCTTTGAATTAGGGGGGACACTCCATGCGCTTGAGCGGATTTCCATTGCAGCAATGCTTTCGAGCAAAAAGACCAAAAGAATATTGCGAGAAAAGCTCGAACAGGGGTATGCGCTTAATTTTTTCTCCCATTTGAGAAATCCCCCAAAGCATGGATCAGAAGATGAAGGGATTTTTTATCAGCTTGAAACGATGCTTAAAGAAATTGGAGCAAAAAATATTGCCTCTATCCATGGTGATATTGCAGGAAATCAACGCGAACGTATTCAGGAAGAAATGCGAGCGGGGAAGATTGATGCTCTCATAAACCAATGGAATTGTTCAAGTGAAGGCTTTTCGGAAACTGCAGGCAAAAGGCCAGTATTGCTCGTACCACTGCGTTCTCCTTTTTCCCCAGGTATGCAAGAGCAAATCATTGGACGATCTTATAGGCCAGGGCAATTAGCTCCTGTTGATTATATGGAATTTCATCCGAATTCTTTGGAATTATGCAGTATGATTGAAAATCACATCAGAAACTATGCACGGGAGCGCAATAAAAGAATTAAGACTTCTTGGTTTCCAAGCTTGTATGCAAGCGATGCTTACAAAATTAGAAAAGACAAAGAACGTGAAATCAATCTTTTGCTCAACAGAAGGCCGTCTTTGGAGAATACAGAGGGTCATGATGTGGATTCCATCGCTGGATATGCAAAACTGCTTTCCAAAAAAAGAATCATTGATTCAACACAGGATAATGAGTCATTTGGTAGCGGGACAGGGAAAGTAATCAAGTATGTTGGCATTCCTTACGAAAACGGCTTGCTAGATAATGCAGAGCCATTGGGAAAAGATTACAATCGAGAAGATATATTGCTCTATCCACCAGGAAAAACCAATTTCTTTTTGGCCCGCTATATTGAAAAATTAAAGCAGGATGCAGGCCAGACAAAAAAACCATGGAAAATAGCTGATTTAGGCTGCTGTTCAAGCGCGGTGTTCACCCAAGCACGATTATTGTGGCAGGCCTTGCATCATAACGTTTCAAGCTTCGACGAAATCTATAATATTGACGGGCATCCTGGATTTGTAAGTAGCGCACAGCAATACATCCACGAAAAAAAGTGGTTAAACGTAATACCAAAATTGGAGATTGAAGGTATTACCAAGCAAGATCTTGGAAATGCCAAAAATAAACTGCAAAAAAATGATTACCATGCGAAATTGCATTTTCTGCAAGCAAATTTCATAAAAGATCAATTGGGAAATGATTATGATGTGATTGTTGCATCGCAATGCCTGCAATACAATGATCAGAATTCATCTAGAGATATAGAGTCGATTCTTATGAATGTCAATCATTCTCTTAAGGTAGGCGGACATTATCTAACTGTTATGACTGGAAATTCGTTCCATAATAGCTTCACTAAAGCGCAAGATATACAAAATTATACAAAGATGCTTGAGGCATATGGCTTTGAGATAATCGGAGAACCTATGCACCTTCAAGGAAGGAAGGGTTCAAAAACTGTTCTTAGGCCCTTTCATTTTATCCATGCTCAAAAAAAATATGATCACGGAAAAGAATTTGTTGACCTAGGTGGCGTTTTTCCAGTCTATGCTACCACAATTGAAGTGCTCACCGGTGGCTATAAAATGAAAAATATAAAGCCAAGGCCTTCCAAAACTGCAGGGCCCTCATCAGAGCTTCCTGACGGATTTTTTGACGTTAAAGGCGACGCATTCAAACTCTGATACATATCTATTCTTTGGTTCAAACAGAAAAGCAGGCTTTGAAATAACTACTTAAAAATAACAACATTTAAATATGAAATTTATTTATCTCCTTATATGCCAGCAAAAAATATTGGAGAAGTAATCAACGAATTACTCGGTTTATCTTCTACTCAGAAAGCCATAGTTGAAAAAGATGTTGGTGGCCTCTACAAAATTGCTATCGAGGGAAAAAACAAGAAAAGTTATCCTATCATTCAATTACAGATGGTGCAATCAAATATCGATTATGGCATAGTTCAAGTGCCAAGAGAACATCTAGGCTTTTTTCCAGGTTATCGAGAGCAATTCATTCTTGAAACAGATGTAAAACCATTTGTAATGCATTTAACAGGAGCTGATGATGGAACTGCTAACGGTGAGGAAGCAGGCGGTTATCTCTGCCATCCGAGAGCAAAAGAGGTAAACTTAAAATTTTTGGATAGATGTCCGGATGCCAACCATCCTACGCATGGAACATTCAAACGTTTTTATGAGGCGCATGCAAATTTGATGGGAAATTCAATGACCATAAGCAGAAAATCAAATGAAGTATATGCACTTGCAATCCCTGACAGAGTCTAATGCTCATCTAAAGCTTTATCAGCAGGATGATATTATGGCGAATTTGATCCATATTTTCTCAAACATTCTTTTTGCTCGTCGTCGTAGAATAGATCACAGGTGAAAATTCCGCTCAATTCACAAGACTGATTTTCCCCTGAAACACAACTCTTTATCTGCCAGCCACAGGCAATAGCGATATATTTTGTAGCGTATTGACAAATTGCTTCATCCTTAAAATATATCGCTAAATCTTGCATACAAGTATCTGAAAATTTAGTATTATAGCAATATTTGTAATTTTTGGCATCTATTGCTTTTTTGAAATAACATTGCTCTCGCAGAGTTTCTATTTCTGATTCGCAAACTTTGTCAATTGGTATTTTTTCCTTGTAAAAAGTAAATAATGTTTCCCCTTTAATAACTTTATTTTTACAATTATTATTTTGCGCAATTGCATCATCAAAAGAAAACGGATCTAGAGAAAGTTCTGCTGGATAGTAAATATTGCAGCTCGATTCTGAAAAAGCGAACAAATATTTTGGAAATAAAGTAAATGAGATTATAATGCCTGCAAATATGAGAATTAATGCTGCCAATACAACATTTCCGGGGCCTAATTTTTCATCTCCTTTTTGGATTCTTTTAGCAAGCCTAGTTGTGTCGATTACAACAAGAATATAACTAATCATGACACCAATGATGCCTAACAAAATGCCACTGATAACCAAAATAATCAGCATTGCAAAAAATCTAAGATATCTGTGCAAAAATAGATAACCGCTTCCATAAAGTAAGAAATTTATCCCGCCGATTGCTTTAGGGCTAAATCGCAATTGTTGATTATTCTTGCTCAAGGCACTATCTACTTCTGCATTGTTGAAACCTTGTCGAACCAAAACTTGCCTAATCTGCGCGTCAGAATAACCTTTAGATCTTTGTGCCTTTATCCACTGATTTAATCGTTCGTTGGCCAATGTTAGAGTATCTGAATTAGCTACTATTAAAATCTGTTGCTTGTTTCCTTCAGAAAAAATATCTAATTTCAATGAATTCAAGACTAAAAATAGAGAAGATTGCCAATATCCTTGCGCACTTGCCTCATACTTTTATCATAATCTTTCTGAGAGATCTCGCCACGTTTTAATTCATAGGTAAGGACCTGTGCTTGTTCATGCAAGATGTTCACTCGCAGTGCAAGATGTGGATTTTTATCCCATTCCTCTTGTGGCTTTTCAATTAATTCTCTCCTAAACCAGATTCTTGGCTTATACAAATCCATTAGTTCTTTTGGAGTAAAAGGTATTGTTTCCATAACTTGGCAGAAAGTTAAAGACAAATAAAAATCTGTCGGAAACCTTTTGGTCCCACACTATATTAGTGCAAAACTATTGAAAAAATAAAGATTGCGTGATCATAAATTCAGTATGGCCTACCTTTTTAAACCACCTCTCTATCCTATATATTATGAACCAACAATTCCTCCCAACAAATCTAGAAGAGGGAAAAAAGTACTACAAGAATTTCACGCAGTTCGATGTAGTGTTCATTACAGGCGATCCTTATTACGATCATCCATTAAGTGGCATGTCTATTATTGCAAGACTCTTAGACAAAAAAGGCTACAAGATAGGGATAATCGCACAGCCAGAATCAAATTCAGAATTTCAAAAATGCGGCAGGCCTAAATTTTTCTTCTGCATAACTTCGGGACTTCTGGATTCAATGCTTGCCAATTACACGCCTATGCTCAAGCAGCGTGAAAACATTTTAGTCCCTGAAAGGGCTTTGATGGTATACACCCAAAGAGCAAAGCAGCATTTTCAAGGGGTCATGACCGTTCTTGGGGGCGTTGAAGCAACTATTCGAAGATTCACGCATTTTGATTACAAGGAAAATAAATTAAGAAGAGGGATTCTTAACGATACCAAGGCAGATGTTCTTCTATTCAGTTCGGCTGAGCGATCCATTTTAACCTTACTAGAAAGAATGAAAAAGATCCCAAAAGACTTAGAAAAATTCTCATACGATAAAGTGCCTCATTTTGAACAGATAAAAAGCGCTCTGGATCTGCAATCAATTGAAGGAGCCGCATTTCGGATAAAAAAAGAGGAAATAAATCCAAAAATCAGGAGATTGCCTGGCTTTGAGGATTGCGAAAAGGATAAGCTAAAATTCAATCTTCTGACAAGGACCCATTATTTATTGCCTGATGAGTCATTCATAGAGCAGTGCGGCTTAGGCTTTATTCAGTACAACAGGCCTTCCCACACGCTAACCGAAAAAGAGATGGATTACATCTATGAAATGCCCTACACTCGAAAACTCCATCCTAAATCAAAGAACATGGAATTCAATAGCAAGATGGTTGATATGCTGCATTCTTCGGTTGTCATCGGAAGGGGCTGCTGGGGCTCATGCTCATTTTGCGTAATTCCTCTGGTCCAAGGAAAAGAAGTTGCCAAAAGAAGCAAGAAGAGCATCATAAACGAAATGGAATCGCTGTATAAGGAGGGCATCAAGAAAGTGAATGACCTCACGTTGCCAACATTGAATATGTATGGCTCGCATTGCCAATTATACAAGCATCCTTTAACCATGTCTTCTCCCATAATCAATGAAAATGTGATAGTCTATGACAAGAAAGACTACTGCAACCAGAACTGCGTTGGCTGCAAATTCAGGGTTATCAGTGACGATCTGTACCCCTTACTAGAAGATGTCGAGAAATTAAATCAAAAATACAAGAATACTTCCTTAGAACTAAGAAGCGCGATTCGCCACGACATCATCTTGGATCAAAAGCAATTATTCAGAAAGATCATGCAATTTGTCTCCAGACTAAAGATCGCTCCAGAGCATTTGAGCAATACAGTCCTAAAACAGATGAATAAAGCGGACAAACAAGCGTTCGTCGATTTTTTGAAAGAATACGAGAAAGTGAATCAAGAGCAGGGCACGCATAAGAATTTAGTGCCTTATTTCGTGGTTGCGCATCCGGGTTCGACCATGAAAGATATGCATGAAACCAAGCAATTCTGTGATGACCATAGGCTATTTGTGAATTTGACCCAGGTATTCACTCCAACACCAGGCACCCTATCGACCGCAACTTATTATTCAGGAGAAAATCCGATGACCAGAGAGAAAGTGTATGTTCCCAGGACCTTTCGGGAGAAAAAGGATCAAAAAAACATACTTTTGGGCAGGAAGGGAGAAGAATTCGATGAGAATGGGTAATTAGAGCATTTGTATCGTGGCCTTTACCATCTATTTATTGTTGTCATAATTTTATTTAATAATTCCTCCCCTCTCATTGTTGCGTTTATTTTTCATTGGTTCGTTATCATTGAGCACAAATACCGATTTTAACCCTGGCAAAAAAAAACAAAAACACATTTAAATCATAAGTAACGCCCAAGAAAAAATGTACATCCCCAAGCGCTACGGCGAAAGCAAGATAGACAGATGCCCTTTCTGCGAAAAACAGGCTTTCTCAAAAAATGCGGAAAATGTGCCCGTATGCGCTGACCACAAGAATGAAACACTCGGTGATCTAAAGTGCATGTGCGGTGATACGTTGGCAATGCTCCAAGGCAAATTCGGCGTTTTCTTCACCTGCTCCACATGCGGGAATATGAACCTGAAGAAAGCGCTTGAGATAAACCCCATTAAACCAGGATCAGCACCAGTAAAAATGCAAGCCACTGCCAACAACCACGAAAAAAATAAAAACTATGAAAAGAGGCCTCTCCAAACCAAGAAGGAGATGACGGTTAGAAGCGATGACCCAAGATACTTCAGCTAAATACATCGAATTGAACACTTTCCTAAAGATATTCCTAAAAATACCTACTGGCGGCCAGGCAAAAGTCTTAATTCGCGAAGGAAAAGTAAAGGTAAATGACCAAATAGAAACCAGGAATAAAAGAAAGCTGCATGCAGGGGATATAATCGAACTTGAAAATCAAAAAATTGAATTAAAAGCTGAGATGATAAAATAAATCAGGTTCACTATCATTGCCCAATCCAAGCACAATGGGTCTAGAAGCGAGGATTCGAACTAAAATTGCAGAGCATACTGATTCATTCGAATTATCAAATTAAAATTTTCATTAAAATAAACCAAAACAGAACCCATAACCCTTATTAACCCCCGAATTCTCTAAGCAAAATGCATTACAAAAATTTCCATCTCGACGAATTCCAGGAAAAAGCGATCCAAGCGATCGAGAGAAACCATAGTGTCGTGGTCTCAGCTCCAACCGGTTCTGGGAAGACACTCATTGCCGATTTTATAGTCAATAAGGACATAGAAAAAGGGATCAGGGTCATCTATACCGCTCCAATAAAAGCCCTATCGAACCAAAAATACAAGGAATTCTGTGCTGAATACGGAGAAGATAAGATCGGTTTAATGACCGGAGATACGGTAAAAAATCCGGGCGCACCAATTTTAATCATGACTACTGAGATCTATAGGAACATGGCGATCTCAAAAGACCATATCATGGCTAACATCTCTTATGTCATCTTCGATGAGATACATTACATAAACGATGTCGAGCGAGGCTATGTCTGGGAAGAATCGATCATCTTTTCACAAGATACAGTGCGCTTCCTCTGCCTCTCAGCGACCATCCCCAACGCGCAAGAATTCGCTGATTGGATCTCTGCAATAAAAAAGCATGAAGTTGAGGTGATCGTGCATGATCATAGGCACGTTCCGCTCGAAAAAAAATTCTATGATACCGAGCTTGGCATAACAACCCTTGATAAGATAAAAGAAATAATCGATATTCCCGATCATAATTATATCCAGGGAATATCAAAACAAAGAAGGACATTTGTCAAGCCCCCTAATCACATCGATCTGGTAAAGGAGATCAAGGATAAGACTCCCTGCATGTTCTTCACGTTCTCGAGGGCAAAGACGCAGGAATTCGCGCTTGACCTGAGCAAATACAATCTATTTCCCACTGATGCGCAGTTAAGCTCATTCGCAAGAAAAAAGCTAGAGGAATCTCCCAAGGAAGTTAGGGAGCTTGAGACAACACGCATGCTCCTGCAGGTACTTTCGCAAGGAATCGCGTTTCATCATGCTGGATTATTGCCCGTTCTAAAAGACATTGTGGAAGATCTCTTCGAACAGGGGAAGATAAAAGTGCTCTATACGACAGAAACATTCGCTGTTGGAATCAACATGCCAGCAAAGACAGTGTGTTTTGAATCATTAAGGAAATTTGATGGCATTAACTTTAGAATTCTCAACTCGAAAGAATATTTTCAAATTGCTGGAAGGGCAGGGAGAAGAGGAAAGGATACGCACGGATATGTCTATTCGATGATCCAGAGGCGAGATTTTGACTATCAGAAAATAAAGGAAGTGACAACTAAAGACATAGAACCCATCCAATCACAGTTCAAATTATCGACAAACACCGCTCTCAATCTCATAAAAAACCACAACCAGGTAGAGATCGAAACCATTCTCAAGTATAATTTCCATACCTTCCAAAAATACGGGGAGAAATTTCGGCAGGTCAAAAAAAACCAGTTCATGTATCAATTCGAGAAGACCAAGGAAAGGCTGACAAAACTTGGCTATATCAAAGGCAATTTTCTTACAGAAAAAGGCGATTTTGCGGCGCAGATATATTCAGATGAGATTTTGACCGGAGAGATATTTGCGACAGAGATCTATCAGGAACTCAATGAGTACCAGCTGTTGCTCGTTATCGCGTGCATTGCCTACGAAGCTAGGGAAAAAACTGAATTTTTCAAGGAATACCAGTCAAAATTCCTGACAGATCTGAAGAATGTCCTGCATAAAAGCCAGTACCTGAGCAGGGAGAATCGCTTCAATTATCTGGAGAATCTGAGCGCGCTTATCCATCCCTGTTATACCAATAAGGATATATTTGAAATAATGCACAATACCAATTTAATTGAAGGAGACCTGATACGCTTTTTTCGGCAGATGCTCGACCGCATAAACCAGGTAAAGCAGGCAACTAAGGATGAACGACTGAGAATGATGCTAAGAAGCTGTCAGGATCTGATCTTGAATTGTTTGAGGGCTGTGGATACGGTTTAAGCTTGTATACGTTAGATTATGTGATGCTATACAGATGCCGATTATCTAGGTTAAAATGGCAGAATCTTTTCTAACGACCATTGAATTCCAGATGAGCCTGCTTCTTTTTGTAGCGCTGGGTGGATATCTGCTCGCTGCGCGAATAAACCAATCGGCTGTTGTTGGAGCGATCCTTGTTGGGCTGCTTATGGGTCCAAGCGTTTTTGGATTGATAACATATACTGATTTTGTTGCAAGTGTCGCTCATTTGGGAGCGATCATCTTATTATTCGTTGTTGGTTTGGAATTTAAGTTCAAGGACATATTCAATTACAGGTATGGCATCATAGCCTTGTGCGGTGTCATCGTGCCTTGGGTGAGTGGCTATTTTCTTGCGCGGGCATTTGGCTTTCCTTTCGCAAGCGCTGTTTTTGTTGGGACTGCATTGACAGCAACAAGCATAGCAATTACTGCCAATGTGCTCAAAGAGATGGGCAAATTGCAGACGGAGCCAGCGCGGGCGATAATTGGCGCTGCTGTCATTGATGATGTCTTAAGCCTGCTCGCGCTTGCATTCTCTGAGCAGATAGTGAGTGGCACTTTTTCGGCACTCTCCTTATCGCTCATCTTTGTCAAGGCGGTCTTGTTCCTGGTTTTAGGAGCATATATCGGGATCAGGTTCATTAGCCCCATGCTTGAGAAAGTGGATCGAAGCTCGATCGCAAATAGATTTCCGGAATTCGTCTTCATATTTGCCATGATGATCGCCTTTTTCTATGCGATGGTCGCAGAATTGATCCACCTTTCGGCGATCGTTGGGGCATTTCTTGCCGGCGTCGTTTTAGAAAATGTTGTTGTTCGGCATGGTAAAGATTACAAGGAGGGCGCTGAGTACTTGCACATTATTTTCGCGAGTATTTTCTTTGTTTCGCTAGGGATCTTGGCAGACGTTAGGGCACTGACCTTTCCAATCTTTATTTTTTTGGTGGTTCTGACGCTGGTGGCGGTCTTGTCCAAAGTCATCGGCTGCTACATCCCCGCGCGCCTGCAGCGGCTATCGCACAATGAGAGCCTTATAGTTGGTTGGGGGATGTCGCCAAGAGGAGAAGTTGCCATGATCGTTGCGTTGCTTGGGCTGCAAGCTGGCCTTATTGGACAGGATATCTATGTAACGCTGGTTTTAATGAGTTTATTGACCACGCTTATCACTCCTATTATTTTGAGGAATTGGCTGTATAAGAGAGCGAGTTATTAGAGATCTAATTTAATAACAAATATCACTACTTTTTAAAGACAAATTCGATAAAAGTTTAAAAGCATTTACACATTTCTTGGTTTATGGCAGAAAAACACTATGATTCTGACTGGGCAAAGGCAAAGTCAAGAGATTTAGTTAGGGATATGATTGCAAGAACAATCTTGACCTATCGAAAACCAGAGGAAGTGAAGGTTCTTTGCTTTCCCGGAATCAATGGTACTGAAATTTTGGAGGTTTATGATAGACTTAACATCCCTCGGAAAAATATTGTTGGCATTGAAAGAGAACAATCGATAGCAAACAAAATAGAAGAAAAGCAGCTGGGGATAAGGCTATACCGTGGATCGGTAGAGGATTATATCCACAATCAACCAAGTCATGAATTTGACGTAGTAAGCTTGGACTATATTGGCCCAATAAGTCAGGCACAGTTGCAGAGCATGTCCAGATTTTTTGATAAGCAGCAGCGAAGCAATTTTGTGGTACATACTGCCAATCTTGTCCGAAGAGACCATGCAAGTAATTTGGTTTATTACATTGGTCATACGATGGGTGCAAATAAGACTCACCCTCTTACGGATAAGAATTTTATTCAAAATCGAGCAGCATCTTCATCAGATTTGCTCATTAAGATGGTGAATCAATCAGGATTCATTGGAGAGAAACATCATGGTTATTCTAAGATGATTGCTGCGTCGTACAACGCAGTTACTGCCGATGTCATGAACAGGATGTTTCGCTTTGTGGTGGGGGAAAATTATGAGGAATCGATCGCCCTGGCGCAAGAGCGTGTATCTCGCATTTTGGGAGGTCCAGTTGAAATCTCTCGAAAAGATCCCTTCAGGCATGCAAATATATCGCAACGTCCAACTGTCGATGGCGTGCTTGAGGAGGTACTATCTATCAGTCTTCGAGTGCATTGTTTGGTCAATGGATTTCGTTCACCCATAGTTCATTCCCTTATTTTGGACGCCTTTTACAAGACGTTCCGTACTTCCCGATATTTTATGGAACTTAAAACCCAGCCTTACGCATACGTTTCCGAGTCTGGTGCGCCGATGATCGGCGATATAAGCTTTGTTTCCTATCCTCGTAAGCTTGATTCTCTGGCAAGAGATCTAGTGACTATGATTGGATATCCAGGCGAATTGAATATCAGAGGCACTAGAGAATTATCCCGTTTGTTCAGATCATACGCTATAGCTGCTCACAAATTTTATTCCCCTGTGGATGAACAAGATCGTTTGTTTCTGGGCAATTCCTCTAAGCCAGTCCTAACCAAAAAGCGAGCTATCGAAGAATTTCGAAGTGGGGCATCAGTCGATGAACTTAAAGAAAGATACCGTGGTTGGGATGCAAAACCGTTAGCACAATGGAAAGCGCACGTGACTATGGGGACGTATGACTCCAAAAAATCGCCTAAAGAAGCAGCAGAAAAAGAGATAGAGCAAGGAGAAGTCGATTCAAAAAACGAACTTACTAAAGAGGGGGCAATAGAATTCCTAAGGGAAGGCTTCCCAGTGGACGAAATAGTGCAGGCATACCCTAATTCATTTTCAGCGGGACAGTTAAGAGCATTCAAAGCCCACATTACAATGGGAAAATATCAGAAGTAATAGAACCAAAAGAAGCCAATGGCTCTTTATCTAGAGAATAAAAAAAAGAGAGCAAGAATGCTCTATAGCATTCCTCACTCCCTTATGCACTTCTTGCAACCTAGGGGGCTTATGCAATTTCTTGCGTTTCTTTGGTTGGAATCAAAAGGCGCAGATCGACCGTCATGGGCCCTTGCGGGCCATCAATGGTCACTGTGCAGCTTTGTTGTTCTTGCATGGATTTGCTCACCTGTTGGGGGTTATTCTATCCTAGCTTTCGATGAATTAGGCAGGGCCTTTACCGACCTAGGGGTAGAGTCGGTTTTTGGCCAAGCTAAGTCATACTGTATAGAATAGGCATACTTGCTTATATACCATGTTAAGGAAAAATCAGAGCGGGAATGCACAAACTTTTTAAATGTCGGAATTCCATCATCCTTAGGAATAGTAGTTTGCTGTAAGTAAACTGCAAATGGAATTCCGAGCATGCTCAAAAACCACTCAATGTGGATCCATAATTCATGCCACTGTGTATCGCTGGTGGTTTTTGACATAGAAAATCGCTATCTGAACCATGGTCTTAAATATTTATTCTGTAGATCCCAAGCTCGTTGGTTATGATGCCAGCCTGCAGCTTGTTTTCGCGCTGATAACTTTTCTATTAGCGTACTATGCCTGGAAAGTAAGCAAGCTTGGCAACCAAAGAGCTGCTAAGCGCATGTCCATCTCATTTCTTCTTATTTCGGTATCCTATGCTATCCTATCCCTGTTCAATTTTCTCATTATAGGACAACTAAACGCAGGACTGCCAAAAATGCAGCTCGTTGGCAAGATAATTCTCTTCAATGGGCTTGGATTATACTTTCAGATCGTATTCATGATAGCGGGGCTTGCTTTATTCACGCACACAAGCCTAAACATGCAGCGAATGCGCGTCTTTTGGCTGCTTTTCTTGCTCTGCCTGGCAGCGCTTCATTTCGGAAAGACATTATTCCTCTCCTTTTTACTTGCTGCCATCCTGCTGCTTTTTACAACTTATCATTATGTGGAGCACTATAGGAAAAAGAAAAGCACTACTGCGCTCTTGATTTGCCTAGCCTTTGGGTTTTGGTGCCTTGCCAAGATCAATTATCTCTTTTTGATGTATAACCAGATATTTTATCACATCGGCAACGCATTCGAACTAATCTCCTTTTTGCTCTTCCTGTATACACTGTATCTTATACGAAAACAATGACGAAAACGCGAAACAGGCTAGCGATAATAAAGGACATGCTAACGGTCATTCGAGACAAAGGCGCATCGGCAAAACCCACTCATATCATGTATAAATCGAATCTATCGCATAAGATGCTTATTACCTATCTCGATGAGCTAATATTGAAAGGATTTGTCGAGGCAACAGAAGAGAAAGACCAAAAAAAATACTTAATAACTGATAAAGGGCTTAATTATCTTCGGGACTATAGATCTGTTCAGAATTTTATTGATTCTTTCGGATTGGATGAATAAGAATTTCTTAAGGCTTTGAGGTTAGCATCCTCGGGTTGAGTATCGTGGTCTTATGAGAAAAAGACAATGATAGTAAGAGACCAACGTTTAAGCAGACCTCATCTTGGATGAACAATCTGCTATTTTCTTTTTATTTTCTTTGTCTAGATGGCCTATCTAAGTGATATATCATGCTTTTGGGACAATAAAACATACCCGTTTCTGAATTCTCGTCGAGAAAGGAGCATTTATATACAACCCCCTGGACTTATAATATATGAATTTGAAAATGCTTTCTTTGACCAAATTGTCGATCTGGATCCTTCTTTTTTTAATATAAGAAAAGAAATTCAGAAATCCTTTTGATTAAAAACCAAAATCGTAGAACAGGCAGTATTTATTTTTCTATTTGTTTGATTGTCGGCTGTAATAGTGTAATTGGGAAAGTATCATTGGAACAAAAGCCAATATATTTCTTAAATTCAGTAAAGGTGTTTTCCATAAATAATTCATTCCCCCACAGGCACCGTTCAAAATCTCGCTAGCGCTCGGGTTAGCGGGCTTCTCGCATTCAATGTTTCTCTAAATAACTGACATGCTAAAAATGCGCGGCATTTTGGCACCCCGAAAATCTCGGATTTTCTTGGTTCCCCGGATGGGACAACCCCCTTGTCAGTTCCGTTAATGGTACTAATATGCTCGACCTTAAGCCCGCTAACCTACATTTTGAACGGTGCTTTTTCCCATAAACTGATCAAAATACTTCCACTCTAAACCAAAAAAAGAGCATCAAAATGCCTAATCAAAGGGCGTTTTTATCGGTTTGAATGGGCCCCATGCCTTTCTCCAGCCATTGGTTTTCTTGCGAAAGAGAAAATGTATAGCCAGACCCAATATTATTCCAAATAAAATCCATATTCCGACTGTCATCCAACCTCTCCAAAGATAAAGGGTGTACGTTATCAGAATAAGCACTATCCATTTAACTACCCTAAACCGTGATGATTGGGCGTGAATTGCAATATACACCTCCCGTTTGATCAACTTTGAAACCATAGGTTCATTTTGGCATTAATTCTTTATTCACTAGATTTGCAGGCATTTTTCCATCGGCAACCGCTTGTATGTTCTGGGCTGCGGTCATTGACATTGCTTCCCGAGCATCCCAGGTCGCCGAAGCCGTATGTGGGGTCACTATGACATTCTTTAGTTTTTTTAGCCCTTCTTCCATATTGGGTTCGTTCTCAAACACATCAAGACCTGCTCCCGCAATCTGGTTGTTTTGCAAAGCCAAGGTCAATGCTTTCTCATCAACAATTGGGCCTCTGGCGGTATTTATCAGATACGCTGTCTTTTTCATCATGGAAAGCTCACTCGTGGAAATCAGGTGCGTTGTTTCTTTGAGCAAGGGAACGTGGATCGAGATAAAATCGGATTGCTTGAGCAGATCCTGCAAGGATACGAACTGCGCGTTCGTTGCCTGCTCGATCTGTGGATTTTTTTCCGGGTTATAATAGATTATTTTCATTCCAAATCCTTTGTACATGCGCTCAGCGACCGCGCTTCCAATCCTTCCCGCGCCCACAATGCCAAGCGTTCTGCCTTTCACATCTGAGCCCAGCAATAAGAATGGCTCCCATCCCTTGTATTTTCCAGCGCGCATGAACTTATCGGATTCAACAATCCTTCGCGCGATGCTCATCATGAGCGTGCATGCGTGATCGGCAACGGCGTCCGTAAGCACATCAGGGGTGTTCGCAACGGGGATTTTTCGCTCAGTCGCTGCTTTGATATCGATATTATTGAATCCGACAGCGTAATTTGCTATGACCTTTAGGTTCTTGTTCATATCCATGAGGGTAGCGTCAATAGGATCGGTAAGCAGTGGCAACAATGCGTCACACCATTGCACTCCTTTCTCAAGCTCTGCTCTGGTTATGACCTTATCTTTTGAGTATACTTTTACCTTGTGACCTTTTTCCTCAAGGAATTTGATTCCACTTTCCGGTATCTTTCTTGTCACAAAAACTTTGAATGCTGTCATTTTTTAGTACCTCTGTTGATTTGGTTGGTTACTGCGATATACTTCTTTTTTATTTTGTTTTAATTTAAAATGCTGGGAAATTTTGCCCGCACCAAAAGGCTAGGCAACTCACTTCGTTCGTTGCGGCGGGCGTGCGGGTTCTTATTGATTGATATATTAGTGCAATGGTAGGGTTTTCAGTAACATCGCCGCGCCTGCGATCTCATTGTTCGATGCTTTCCCCCTTGCCTTGCGCGGCTTCATAGCTGCGAGCCAGTAATGAGGCGAGCCTAAATGCCCTCGCTTATTAGTTTGTAACCTTAAAATTAACTCCAAATACTCTTACTTTTTCCTTCCAATAACTTTCTTTACTGCCTTTACAATATCTGCGCTTGAGCAGCCGAACTTCTTCAATAATTCTTCTGGCTGGCCGGATTCTCCGAATCTGTTTTGGACACCGACAAACTCGATTGGAACAGGATAATTTCTTGCAAGAAGTTCTGAGACGGCCCCGCATAAGCCGCCAGTGGTTTGGTGTTCTTCTGCGGTGACCATCGCTTTTGTTTTTTTGGCGGCAGCTATTATTGCTTTCTCATCCATTGGTTTTATCGTTGGATTGTTGATAACCATGCAGCTTATCTTATCTTTTTGCAATTGCTCTGCTGCCATCAATGCTTCATAGACCATGACACCGCACGCAACGATAGCAACATCTGTTCCTTCTCTATACACTGAAGCTTGTCCTATTGCAAAAGGAGTTTTTTCGCTTGTAACTACCGCGACTTTTTCTCTGCCATAGCGAATATAGCAAGGGCCCTTCATTATACCTGCTGCGATAGTTGCTTTTTTTGCTTCAATTGCATCACAGGGAACTAGAATCGTCATATTGGGCAATGGTCTTAGTGATGCCACATCTTCAAGTGCCTGATGCGTCGCTCCATCGGGACCAACTGAGATGCCCGCATGCGCTCC
>CAZFPU010000018.1:0-17623 GCA_964521145.1 uncultured Methanosarcinales archaeon
CAATTGGCGCGCATGTCAACTTCAATTTCTTCTATAGCCCGCTTGATGATTCTCTTGAATTGATGGGAACCGATACGAGAAGGCAAACAAACCTTGATGGATTCTTGCGATTAACTGCGCATGACCAGATGGAAGCCCTAAAATTCGTGAAGCCAAAAATGATAGAGACAGGCCATTTTGCCGTAACAGTCAAGGAATCGCTTCTTGAAAAGATATTTGATTTAGGAGAGAAATTTGTTGCCGCAACGCAAAAGCTGCATAAGCCAGGAATCATCGGCCCATTTGCTTTGCAGGGAGCAGTAGTTGCAGAAGAAGGAAAAGAAGACATCGTCATTTTCGATGTATCGATGAGAATCCCTGGAAGCCCCGGAACCATGTTCACCCCGTATTCAGCTTATTTGTATCAGCAGCCAATTTCGTATGGCGAAAGAATCGCAATGGAAGTTAGGAAGGCGCTAGATTCCAACCAATTAGATAAGATCTGTACATAATTTTTAGAGTTTTTACAATCAGGTAGAAAAAAGACAGATTAAAACCCAATAAAACACGAAATAATATCAAAAAAGAATAGGAAGAAAGCCCATTGCACTAAGATATCAATAAATCAATGCGCGACGTCGCCGGCTTGCACGTGCAACATGCATGCCCTAGCCTGTTTGGGAGCGCCTAAATAACCTCGTTTTTTAAAATAAAAAGTCAAGGTGAAAGACCAATAAAAACAAACCCAGCAAACAAAAAATAACGAAAATCAACAAATAAACACTAAAAAAATATCCAATGAGCCAAATAATAGTCATAAACTTCGGGTCCCAAGTAGCCCATCTTCTCAACAGAAGAGTCAGAGAGATCGGCGTATTTTCAGAATTGGTGCCATATAACATAACCGCAGAAGAGATCAAAAAAATCAATCCGAAAGGAATCATCCTGAGCGGTGGTCCGGCTTCGGTCTATGAGAATGGCGCTCCGCTTATGGATGAAAAGATATTCTCTTTGGGAATCCCTATCTTAGGCATCTGTTATGGCTTTCAGCTCATTGGAAAGAAATTTGGAAAGGTGCTTCCTCATAAATTAAAGGAATTTGGAAAAAAGGAACTTAGGGTAAAAAAATTCGGATCGATATTGAAAAATCTGGGGAAAAAGGAGCAGATCTGGATGTCGCATGGCGATCTTTTAACACAGCTTCCTTCCGATTTCAACATCCTTGCGCTAACAGACACCTGTCCACTAGCCGCCGCCGAAAGCGAGAAACGAAAGATCTATGGCATCCAATTCCATGCTGAAGTGGCGCATACGCTGAAAGGAAAGCAAATCCTAAAGAATTTTGTCATAGACATCTGCAAAGCGAAGAAAGATTGGAATGTGAAGGATGCGGCAAAGCAGCTCATTGAAGAGATAAAAAACACCGTTGGCAATAAGGCGGTCATTATGGGAACCTCAGGCGGAGTCGACAGTTCCGTTGCCGCCGCTTTGATTCACCAAGCTATTGGAAGCAGGCTACATTGTGTATTCATTGACCATGGGCTTATTAGAAAAAATGAATCCCAGCAGGTCATGCAGAGCTTTCGAAGGAACCTTTCCTTTGAGAATTTCTATATGATCGATGCGAGCAAGACATTCCTAAAACGGCTCGAGAATGTCAAGGATCCAGAACAGAAAAGAAAGATAATTGGGCATACGTTCATTGAGATCTTCGAGCAAAAAGAGATCGAGTTAAAGAAGAAATATCCAAACATTGCGTTCTTAGGTCAGGGAACTATTTATCCTGATCGCATTGAATCCGCGCAGCCAAATGGCCAGGCATCAAAGATCAAAAGCCACCACAATGTGACTCTGCCAGAAAAAATGAGATTAAAAGTGCTTGAGCCTCTAAAGGAAATGTACAAAGATGAAGTTCGGCAGCTAGGGGCACAACTTGGCTTGCCAAAAGAGATGATCTATAGACATCCATTTCCTGGGCCTGGATTTGCGATTCGCATCTTGGGAGAAGTCACTAACGATCGTCTTGCTATTTTGCGAGAAGCTGACCATATTTTCACCACAGAGTTGTTGGAGTCTGGCTATTATGATAAAGTGTGGCAATCGCTTGTCGCATTGTTTCCAATCAAAGCAGTAGGCGTCAAGGGCGATGCAAGGACATACGAATACATCATTTCTTTGCGCGCCGTTACGAGTATCGATGCCATGACCGCTGACTGGGCAAAGCTCCCCAATTGGTTTTTGGAGAAGATTTCAACCAGAATTCTCAATGAAGTTCGAGGTGTCAATAGGGTTGTCTATGACATTACTCAGAAGCCACCGGGCACGATAGAATATGAATAGGCTACTGTAAGGTAGATGACAGGCTGCGATATGGAGTTTCGATCTTAAGCTCCTTTAGTACTCTGCTTGCAATTCTGTTATCATCTAATCGCACTCGCTTCATTAGTTCCATAACATAAGGATCCATAGGTAAGAGTTTCAGATCTGACCTATACGCGGGTTCAATGGAAGCATAGGCAAAGAGGACTTCAGCGTGAACCCGTATGTCTTCTAGGATGTTTGACACATAATCAAAACGTGCTGATAGTTCCTTACACACAGAAGCAGACTTTCTATCGTCTATCTCTTTGAACCCAAATGAGGCCTCTTGATAAAATGATATCGCTTTGTTGCGATAAATATCTCGCTGCTTGGGCGCTCTATCTGCAAAAAACCCATGCTGAAATAAGATGGAATCACCCACTTTTTGTGATACATGCGCATCTTCGGTCCCATCTCGTGTTAGGATAGTGTCCAATTGATCACCTATAAGCAAATTTTTACTTGTGGCAGCTTTTTGCATCACTTCAATAATGTGATCCTGTGCAGACCGAGAAAAGGAGATATGATACTGCTTCATTCCAATATCGATACTTCTTTGCAAATATGAAGCAAACTGTTTCGGATCTACGGTGAGTCGATTTGCGCTGGCAAGCATGGGTATGGAATTAAGGTTCGGATATTTAAAAATTGTGCTTGTTCAATCCTCAAACCCATATTTCCCATACAATGGCGAGAACAGGAACTGCCCTAAGAATTCCAGGCTTAATTTGCCTTTATTATCCTTGATCCCTTTTACCATCTCTTGCTCATTTGCGTCTCCAACAGGACCTACAATGATCCCTCCGCTCTTTAATTGAGCCAGAAGCTCTTTTGGAAACTCCCTTGAAGCCGCCGTTAGGATTATGCGATCATAAGGCGCTTCTTTTTCAAAGCCTTTGCTGCCATCTTCCTCTAACACGATGACATTGGTTATGTTTGCCTTCTGCAGATTTTCCTTGGCAAAATTGACAAGTTCTGGAACAACCTCAGTACTTACCACGCTCCCGCTGGCTTCGACCAATTTAGATAGTATTGCGCTCTGATATCCAGAGCCAGTTCCTACTTCAAACACCTTCATCCCTGGTTCAATTTCAAGGGCATGGGTCATCAACATGACGGTTGTTGGCTGAGAGATGGTCTTTCCCCTAAGTAAGGGTAGTGGGACATCAACATATGCCTGCGCTTTTAGTTCAGGTGGTATGAAATTTTCCCGTTTTACCTCATTGAATGCATCGATCTCTTGCGCAGTAAGCGGCAGATGTTCTTTCCAGAATTTTATGAGATGGGTTTTTGGCTCCATAGTTATGACGAATATCTATCTTGATGCCGGGGTTATTAAACATTTTCTTTGGTTTGGTGGTTAGCATCCTCATGTCGAGCCTATCAATTCTTGGTGATCAGTGTGTTGCGGGCAGCTGATATGCCCGAAATTAAAAATTTCAGCACCCTGAAACGAAGTTTCATGGAATCAGCTGGCACTTTAGGCAACCTCGCTTCGCTCAGTCACCTTGGGGTCGACCAAAGGGAGCGCCCCTCTTTCCCAGGGTAGATACGTTGACAGCGATAGGCGACAAGATGCCAACCATCAAACACTGCAAATTCAAGAGTACTACATAAAAGATGGCAATCTAAAAAATCAGTAAACAATCAAAATTCAACAAGAATAAGTCCTATCCTTGATACCCTTATCGTGATTTTCCCACGCCTTTTTAATGAGCTTCTTTCCCCAAAGGGTTGGATAATTTCCATCAATGCAAGCAAGGCACATGTTCTCTTTGGGCATCCCGATCGCACGAACTAGCCCTTCAATGGTTTGAAATATCAGCGATTCACCGCCAAGATCCTTTGCGATACGTTCACAGGTCTCTTTAGTTATGTCGCCGCTGTTTCCCTTGGTTTCATATTGGGGAACAAGTAATTCTGAGATGGTCGACATATCGATGCCATAAAAACAAGGACCCCTGATCGGAGGGCATGAGATCCTCAAATGCACTTCCTTTGCTCCTCCAGCTTCCTTGAGATATTTAACTAATTGTTTTGTCGTGCTTCCGCGAACAAGGCTATCATCGACGAGCAGGATTTTTTTCCCTTCGAGGACTTCCCTTAGTGCTGTATATTTGTTTTGTACACGATCATAGCGTGAGCCGCCTTCAATGAATGTCCTTCCGACAAATCTATTTCTGATGATGCCTTCCTTGGATGGAACGCCAAGCTCGAAGGCGAACGCATCGCCTGCCGCCTTTGCTGTGTCAGGAACCGGAACAACCACATATTCGGTATTGTTGACTTTTTCTGTCTCTAAGCGCGCAAGCTCTTGCCCAAGCTTTGTCCTGGTAAGATACACAGAATGGTCATCAAGAACTGAGCTTACGTTTGAGAAGTACACCCATTCGAACATGCAGTGGCTTTTTTGCTTGCTCTCAGCGTATTTTTTTACTTCAATGGAATCTCCCTTGACGTGGATCAAGTGGCCCGGAGGCAGTGGAATTGCTTCCTGGATCCCGCAGTTTAGAAGGGCATTGCTTTCTGAAGCTGCCATGAAAATCTGCTTGTCAGGACTAAACCCATAGACAAGCGGCCTAAATCCATTGGGATCTCGAACAACTACTATGTCTCCATCTGCATCAATATAGACAAGATTGTAGCATCCATCGAGTTTTTTTGAAAGATTCCCAAAAACCTTGCCCATATCTGGCTTTTTATTGCCCTTGAGCTCTCGACCGATATAATGCATTAGCAGCTCAGTGTCATTGTTATAAGTAAAATGGTATTCATCTTTTTTGAGCATCGCTTCCTTAAGTTCTGGATAGTTCGCAAGATTTCCATTGAAACCAAAAGAAAACCATTTCCATTTTCTTCCATGATGCCGTTCAAATGGCTGCGCAACACCCTTTTCTTCGGAACCTGATGTCGCATATCGCACATGGCCTATCCCCTTTGCTCCCGCATACCTTTTGAAGATCTCAAAGCTTCTTTGCTTGTTGCTGGTCTTGAAGACCTCATTGACGTGACCAAGATCTTTATACGTGTCAAGAATTTGCCTTCTCTCGGGATTATAGGTTGTTATTCCCGCGCTTAATTGCCCGCGGTTCTGAAGATTAAGAAGCAGTTTGTAGAGGTAGAACAAGGCTTTATTGGCCGCATCATCTTGCCCTCGGACATAGACAGCGGCTATACCGCACTCTTCGTGTAATTCCTCAGCTGGCATCAAATAAAAGATGCGAATGAATGTATAAAAAGGTTTGGAATTTGTGGCAGTAGGTAAGGATAAAATGGATTCTAGGCGTTTAGCATCCTCAGGTCGAGCCTTGAGAAATCAGATGTACTTACAAAAAATCATTGTGCCTTCGGCAGAATTTAGTGCGAGGCCTGCGCTCCAACGAAATCGTTCGTTGACACCGACATGCGATTTCGCTACGCTCAATCCCCTGTAACCGAGGGGCTGAACGAAGTGAATGCCACACTCACCTGCCAGACTTGGTGGGAAGCTGGTTCATAACGCTCCGGCCTCGCCGAGTGATAGCCAACGCCGACATCCATAGTGGGCTTATTTTTGTATAAACGTAAAGAGCAATTCAGCGACCCCTAGAATAACCTCTTGCAATGATCCAAACATACATTGACAAAAGAAACAACAAGCCTCCAATCAGAAATGAGAGTATCCCGATAAAAAATGAAGTGAGGATCAGGACATAAGACCATTGGAAGTAGGTGTATGGATTAGCGATTGGCCCTGAAGGCGCAGCAATTGAATCCACAATAAGAGCCAATAACCCGATGAGAAGCACGACAAAAGCTGTTGAATAGAACCAAAAAGACCAATCTTTAACAGATTGGGCCGATGATCTCTTTTTTGCCCATTTGACGAATGCGCTTTGCGCCATATTGTTCTATATATGATTTACACTTATTTAAGATTATAGATGCTCCAAAATAACGGATGGGAACTAACTACGCTGGTTTATGTTTTAGGGACACGCATCTCAAACTCCTAATTCCTTTTTCCAAAACATGCAGATACTTTGCGTCTTTTTTCCTGCAATACCAGTATAAGCGGAGGGATCCTTGATGATCGCAAGCTGTTTTTTTGAAAATTTGCGGACATAGGGTGTAATATCTTTTTCTTTTAGGATCAATTCCTGCAATGGCCTTTTTTGCTGCTGTGATTTTAGCGTGAGTAACCGAACTGTTTCATGCGCGCTTGGGTGTCCATGAGCGGCCAATAAAATATAGAGGGGTTCGGCAACGATCAGGCCTTTGTTCATATCAAAATTCTTCTTTAGATTACCTTTATCAACAACCAAATTGCTCATTGTCTTATTGATTCTCGTTATAGAAACATACAATCCAGTTAAAATCTCAGGAACAAATCGAAGCGAGGCGGAATTGGTCAAGTCGCGCTGGTGCTCTGAGATCTGATCAGAATACAGTGTGATCATTCGTGGCATCATCTCTTTCCACATGCTTTTTACATTTTCAAAGTTTATTGGGTTTCGTTTCTGTGGCATGGTCGATGAACCTACTTGCTTCTCTGCAAAAGCCTCGCCAACCTCTCCGATCTCGCTTCTTTGCAGATGGCGCATGTCATCGGATAGATTTGCCAAGACCCCAAAACAGGTAACAATGGCATTCACATACGCAACCATATACTCATGCTCGGGGATCTGCGTGGATATTGGTGAGGGCTTTAGATTTAGTTCAGCGAGTACCATTCGTTCAAACTCTTCTGGGTCATCAAAGAACAATGAAGAAGCGTTGTAGCTTCCCACAGCTCCCGCGATCTTTCCCCGAAGATCGTTGCCTGTTTTTCGAATAGACACGATGGTATGACCAAGTCTTGAAACATACTGCGCTATAGCAAATCCAAAAGTAATAGGGACTGCGTGCTGCCCATGGGTCCTGCCTATCTGCAGCGTATTTTTCTCCCGAAGCGCAAGCTCAATAAGCGTTTTTTCTAATTTTATCAGGGATGGAAGGAGAATGTTGTTGGTAAACTCCTTGTAGCGATATGCGTCTGCCGTTGCCACGATATCATGACTTGTCGTGGTGAAATGGATGTAGGGACGTGCCTCTTCGCTTACTTTGTTTCGGATGCAATTCACCAAGGCCCGAACGTTGTGCTTAAGCCTATCCTCCTCCCTATAGACCTCATCGGCAGTCACCTTTTTTGCAGCCTGCTCAATCTCTTGTGCGATCTTTTTTGTGCAGATATTTTTTTTGGCTAAAGTATTTGTTAGCGCGATCTCAACTGATACCATCGCTTTGATGAGCGCATTCTCGCTTAAGTAGGGCTGCAGGGCATTCACCATAGCCTCATTTCTTCCATAATAGCGAAAATCAAGCGGGCTTATCGTGTCAAATAGCCGAATAGTGGTCTCATGAGGCGATGATTCATTGGATCCCAAGACCTGCAGCATATTTTTAAGCAGTGTGCTTTCCTGATTAAGCGTTATCATGGTCCTATTCTTGTCCTTGTATTCCTTTACAAGTCCATAGTTTCCAAAGAGCTGTATTGCGGTCGACACGCGTGCAGGAGAAATGTCCAGTTTTTGGGCGATATCTCTGATGTGAAGCCTTTCTTTTTCTAACAGATGCAGAATTTCAATGTTTTTTTTGGTGAATAACTCCGAGATGTCCATACCATGATTGAGATGTTCATTATTTATAAACTTTTCTATTCAAAATACCAATAAACGTTCGTTTTTAAAGAACGATAGCAATTATCCAATTCTGATTCAATGTTGGGTTTTTCAGATCCTCATTCAATTCCAGCAAAAATTGTCAGTCGATGCTAATCCCGATGGTTTGGACCCAATGGCTAAAAAAGATTAAGAACAGTGTTTGTCTCATTTTATAATGGATCGGGGAAGTTTCGTGTTTTTTAGCTGCCTTCTTAGCGCAGCATTTTTACAAGAGAATCATGTATCTTTGCATTGCTAGCGATATAATTGCTGCCCTTGGGCATCCAGGCATTCCCTTTAAAATCCGTAACTTTACCCCCTGCCTCCTCAACAATCAACGCACCTGCTGCCATATCCCAGGGAAACATATGGGTTGTGAGCAATGCATCGGCAGATCCTCTGGCAACCAGAGAGAATGCAACAACAGCGCAGCCAAGCCCGCGCATATCATAGACCCTGCCTTTTATCTTATTGAACATAGCTAATTTTTTCTCTGCGTTCCAGCGAAGCGTAAGATCAGTTACTACAAATGCTTTTTTTGCATCAGCAAGTGAAGATACATGAATATTTTTTCCATTGAGGAGCACTCCTTTTCTTTTTTGAGCGAAATAGAACTCGTCCAGATACGGCAATTTAATTGCGCCCATGGTTATTTTATTATTCTTGGCAAGCGCGATGGATGTTCCAAACAGCGGAAATTGATGGATGTAGTTGTGCGTCCCGTCTAGTGGGTCTATGTACCAGGTATATTCTGATTTATTGTCTTCAAGATCGCGCTCTTCTGAGATTATATTATGTGTTGGAAATTTTTTCTTGATCTCTTGAATGATTATCTTTTCTGTTTCGATATCAACATTGGTAACGTAGGAGTCTGGATCTTTGGTTCGCACTGATTTTATCTTGCCATAATTCTTGAGAAGATGAGCAGATGCTTTGTTTGCTGCAGAAATCAACGTGTTTTTCATAAAAAACATAGTTAGAAGTTGCTTTAAATAATTGTTGGTTGCTACAATATCATCGTGCGGAAGCAACAATGGGAAGTTCTGGTGCTTTATGGCGTAATTTTTTCGTCTCCAAAAGCCTTTCAAGAAAATTATCAAGATGCTCAGTGCCAGTGTATCTCTCAGGGTTAATGTATTCTGAGGGAATTCTCCCATAACTTCCATTCTTTGCTAATGCATCTTTAATAAGTATAGTTCTAATTTTATCGGCCTCCAAATGGTCATATCCTACAATTTCTTGCAAAACCGCCATCTTGCCAAACCGATTGATATTAAGATTGCCCTCTGAATCCGCTGCGTCGCGAAGCACATGCTCTAGGTGATGCCCCAACAATTCTGCAAGCTTGAAGTCATATTTATGAGGACTTCCTGATCTGGTCCACCGCCCTATGTATTCATCTTTTACATCGACATTGTGGCCTAATCTTTTTAGTTCATCAGAAATGATTGCCGCTACATAGGAGCCTATTTTTGTTTGCGATGCAACATGTCCTTGAACACTAAACCCTTCTGCAACCGCTATCATGAAATGATTGCCATTTTCACTCAAAACTTTACGATAAGCTCCATCGACCTTTGAAACGAGTTCATCTATCGTTGGTCTTCCCATCTCTGGAAGCAATATCATGTCTGCTCCTCCATGCGATGCCGCAGCTGCCATGTATCCAGAGTCCCTACCCATTGTCTCAACGATATATAATTGCTTATGGCTTGAGGCTGAAGTTTGCAGTTCAGCTACCATTGTGGATACTTTATCGGCAGCGGTAACATAACCAGGTGATAGTCCAGCAATGATCCTTTTGTCAGAACTTCTGTGCAACGTATCGGTCTTAAGATCATTATCCACTGTCTTAGGGATAACTAGGACTGGAAATTCATGTCTTTCGTATATTGCCTGAGCAATGGCTGATGAACCATCCCCTCCGATGACTATTAGCGCATCAACTCCTTTGTCACGAAGATAATTTGCTACTGTATTGCATGGATTTCCATTTTGTTTAGGTGTTCTTCGTGACCCTAATATAGTACCCCCTACCTTTCCATCAATATGCACTGAGTTCAGATCACGTAAAGCACTATCTGGCTCATGGATGATCCCATAATACCCATCCATTATGCCATACACCTTAGCACCAAGTTTTTGAGCAGAATAGCGTGCAGCCACAATCGTATTATTAAGCGCTGTCGTATCGCCACCTGCTGTCAGAATCGCAATGTTTTTGCCCAGATAGGGTTGTTGCATAATGGATTCACATGATAGCTTATTTATAAACTTTGTGAATCATCATACACTATCATACCTTTCACAAAATTTATATAGTACTACACATTTTTAGAACTAAAGCAATTTGGAGGGATTTTGATGGTAAAGGAATTTAAAATGACTTTAGAGGCTATTTCTGATACTGTAACTAAGCTGCCCGGCGAGAAACTGTTGCAGGGAAACGGGTTTGTCCTAGCGGCGCAAAAAGGCATTGAGAGAGACAATGGAGCCATAAGATCAATTGGCGAACTTATCTATGTCGCGCAACATTCTAAAGCTCTTCCAGGTGTTACAGTGAAGATAGAGCCTGGGCAAAGGCCAACTGAATACCGAGCAATCGTTTCAAATTACGATAATTTAAGAGAAAAAGACGTGTATGAAAATGTGTGCCATATGATTGCGGGCAGGAATTCTGGTTATCATGTCAGATATTAAATAAGATTTCTTTATTTTCTATTATTTATTTTTTGAATTCAGTGAACGCAAAAAAGTTAGGCTAGCGGACTTATGCAAGGTATTTACTCAAATTCTTTCTAATCCGATCGTGCACATCTCCAACCTCAGCTTCAAATTCCTTCCCTGTGATCATTTCATACGCCTTCATGTATCGCTTAGAGGCCTCGACTTTCACTTCATTGGGAATTTCTGGGATGGGGCCATCGCCTAAAAACCCTTTGTCCGCAAGATATTTTCGAACATACTCCTTATCGAGCTTATCAGGCTCTTCACTTGCATCCACTTTTTTCGTATACGTATCTTTGATCCAGAATCTGCTTGAGTCTGGCGTGTGCACTTCATCAATTAGAATTAATTTACCGTGAAGAAGCCCAAACTCATATTTGGTATCGACAAGGATCAGGTTGTTCTTGGCTACATACTTGTTTCCAAAATCATAGAGGGCAAAGGTTGCCTTTTCCATCTGCTCATAGATCTTCGCATCAACTAGATTTTGTTTTAAGATCTCTGTTTTTGATATGGATTCATCATGTGTCCCGTGTGCCCCTTTTGTTGTTGGTGTGATGATCGGCTTTTCAAATGGATGATCCTTCTTGAGTCCTTCAGGAAGCCGATTACCGCAGAAATCTTTCACACCATTCTTGTAATTATACCAGGCGCTTGTTTTTGTCGTGCCGGTAAGATAGCCCCGAATCACCATCTCGACAGGGATGAGTTCACATTCTTTTGCAAGCAAGGCGTTTGGGTCAGGTATAGAAATAACGTGATTTTCTACAATGTGTTTTGTTTTCTCAAACCAGAAAGCTGCTGTCTGATTGAGGATTTGACCTTTGAAAGGGATCGTGCATAGAACTCTATCGAAAGCTGATATCCTATCTGAAGCGACAATGAGTCTCTTTCCATCGAACGTATAATTATCTCTTACCTTTCCTTGATATTTTTTTCCGATCCTGAAATCGGTTCCTTGCAGCATGTATTTGAGCTGTTCTTTTATCTGATTGTCGGGAATCATTTTTTGAGTTTTCTTTGCCCCTCTCGATCTATTATTTTTTGTTTATTCTTGGTTAAATGAATATTTTTGTTTAATTGTTAGTATTATTGGGTCTCCACTCATTTTTATCTATATCCAACTGTTCGTTTCTAAATCCTGGTGCAATGGAACACGCAATGACTAATTATGGATCGGGAAGGTCTTGGGGCTGTACGCGCATCTGCTTCAAGCTTTTGGATCGATGATGCTACTTTATTTACTATTGCTTATTATACTCTCTAACCTTAGTAGCCTGCTCTCGGCGGTATTCACCCAACTTTTCTTCATACTCATTATCGATGTTCATTATCTCAATAGCCGCGATCGCCGCGTTGGTTCCATTATTTAGGCCAACCCATAGCCCATGGTCTGAGTGCTTGAGCAAATTGAGGGCTGCTTCTGCACTATCTTCTTTTTTATCCAGTATAGGGCAGTAAATGACCAACTCATCGCTTTTTTCTATTGGCTCATCGAATCTGGTGAATACGATGTTGATGCCTTTATCTGAAGTTTCATGCGAATGCATATGGTTTATGCCAAATTCCCTAAGCAGATCATCCGCTTTCTTGAATGCTGGTTCATTGGGATCACCAACAAGGGTTAGGATGTCATGCTTTTTTAGTATCTGCATCGCTGATTTTGCGGCGAATGCCCCCTTGTCTACACCCACTCCCAAAACAGGAATTGCCGGAGGCATCTGCATTATCGTAAGCAGCGCATCAAGGCCTTCATAATTACCAAAACAAGGGACCCCGATAACTGGTCGTATTGTTTTTGCTGCGATGACTCCTGGCAAGGCAGCTGCAAGACCGGCTCCGGCAATGATCACTTTCGCGTTGCTTTTTGTTATTATGTCATCAACGTCATCTGGCGTCTTGTGCGCGCTAGCCATCACAAATTCATAGGAAGCCTTCTCTTTTTTGAGCGCATCAAGCACTTTTTTGAAGCTTGGCTCATCGCCTTTTGATGCGAACATGACTAATATGTCTGCCATTTTTTCACCCGATTATTTTGAAGGATTGATAATGCTCGTTTACCAGCAACGCCCTTGCTATTTTTTCAGCTGCCACTGGGGCATTGGTACCTGCCTGAAATTGCATATCCCAAAGCGTGCCATGTTCTACTGATCTGATCTCGTTTCGCTTCCAATCCGAGTGCAGCTTTTTAAGCAAAGAACTTTCATTCTGATCTCCCTTTACCAATACAAAGACCTGGTTGGTCCCATATTTCTGAAGCGGAGACATAATCCAGTGCTTGTTCAAATTTAGTATAATGTCAACTTCTTGGATCTTCATCAAAAATGAGTCCGGCTTTCCGCTGATATCGAACTTGTAGTAATTTCGCCTATCTAGTTGCTTGAGCTCCAAGAACCCCATTCTTTGAAGCGTTTGAAACGCGCTGATCGCTGTATTATCAGGTACCTTTAGTCCGATTATTCATTCGACGACACTCATCTTTTTTGGATATACTTTTTCATCGAAACAAATATTTTCAGTGCCTTTGTTGGCCTGTCAAGCTTTTTTGCATTGGGGATGTTCCTTTGCCAGATTGCCCGCTCAGGATGAGGCATTACTGCAAGCACGTTTCCATCCGTATTAGATAGCGCTGCAATATTTTCCATGGCACCGTTGGGATTTGTCGGAAACTGATCCTCTACATTTCCTGTTGGGTCGCAGTATTGGAAAATGATCTGGCCATTCTTCTTCAATTGCTCGATAAGACCCTTTTCCTTGGTAACAAATCTCCCTTCCCCATGCGCGATCGGCATGTGAAAGATCTCATTTTTTGAAAAGGAAGTGTATGCGGTCTTGTTGGGCATTTGGGCATGTTTTAGGTAAACCCAGGTGTTATAATACCCATCAATGAATGGATTTTTGTTTTGGGCCAGAGCAAATTGTACTTTATCTTTCAATCCTGGAACGATACCCGTTTCGATAAGAATTTGCGCGCCGTTGCAGATTCCCAGTACTGGCTTTCCCTTTCTTGCTTCATCCTTAACCACGTTCATAACCGGATCCTTTGCCGGTATCACTCCTGCCCGGATCCTATCTTCATACGCCCAGCCCCCTGGAATAATGAAACCATCGAATGCAGAAAGATTTTGATCCGTATTCCACCTTAGTATCTTAGCGTCCATTCCTGCGGCTTTGACTGCTTCCAATGATTCAGTCTCGCATTGGCTTCCGGGGAAATAGATGATGGCTATGTTTGGCTTTTTCATCATTCAAGCACCTCTACAAACCCTCTTGTCCACGCTTCCTTTAATTTTTCAATGGTTAGGTTAACCAGTTCTTTGTCTTGCTTTTTTATTCTTAAAGATCGTTCATTGGTCGTGGTTCCTATCTCTACGACACCGACCTTGTATTTTTTGAATAACAAACGGACTTTAGAGAGATTTTTTGGCGATATTTCAAATATGAAACCAGAACTTTCTGAAAATAGGGCAATATCTGGCCTTAAATCGCTAAAATCCAGCTGCATCGAAACGCCTATCTGTCCTTTTGCGTTTCCGCCAAGGACCATTTCAGAAACAGCGGTTGCAAGGCCCCCATCACTGATATCATGGCAGCTTAAGAGCAGCTCTTTGTCAATCGCATCGATGATTGCATGAATGCGCATCTTTTCCGCTTCAAAATCAATCTTTGGGACTGAATTTCCTAATTCCCCTTTCAGTCCATAATACACGCTGCCCCCGAGCTCGGCCTTTCTTGGACCTATCATACATAGGGTGCTTCCCGGTTTTTGGATCTGCATCGTTATGGCTTTCCTATAATCCTTCATGACGCCGACACAGGCAATTATGGGAGATGGGTCGATTGCATTGCCATTTTTACTTTCATTGTAAAAACTTACATTACCAGAAATAATAGGCACGCAATGCTTCTTTTGGTAGTACGTGATATTTTCAGCAGACTCCTTTATTCCGCGAACCGATTCTTTGAATTCAAAAAAAGCCTGAGGGTTCTTTGGATTCCCAAAATTAAGACAGTCGGTGAGCGCTGAAGGTATTGCGCCGATGGCGGCAACGTTTCGCATGGATTCAGCAACTGCATTGACGGCTCCCCAGTAGGGATCTATCCTTCCGTATTTTGGATTATTATCCACTGAAAGCGCTATCCCAAAAGTGCTTCCAGGAATTGCGCGTATAAGGCCTGCGTCAGCCTGCCCAGATTCTATTATCGCATTACCTTGCACATTCTTATCGTAGTGATCATAGCATCTTGCTTTGGATGCGACCGCAGGGTCTCTAAGTATTTTTAAGATCGTTTCTGGATAATTTTTTGGTTCATCGAGCTTTGGATCAACTATTGCTTTCTTTTTTTCTTTCGATGGAAGATCGTAGCGAATCCCTGAAGTCACGGCTTTTATGGGGGAATTGCATATTTTCTCTCCTTGATACGTAACCACATAGTCTTGCTCTTTGGTAACGGTTCCAATAACGGCAGCCTGCGCACCCAATGCAACGTTATTAAGGTCAAAATCATTATTATAGATCTTAAGGATTGCGGGGGTAAAGTCCTTAGGGGATATCCAGCAAAAGCGTTCTTGGGTTTCAGAACACGCAATAATGAACGGAGGCAAATTTTTTAGGGAAGTGGGGACCTTATCAAGATCTATAAAAGCTCCATAATCCTTGTCAGCACATAATTCAGATGTTGCACACATGATGCCTCCGGCACCAAGATCCTTAAAGCCTAAGATAACTTTTTGTCGTTTCGCTTCCTGGAATACTGCATATGATGCCCGGATGAGGACATTTTTTAGGAATGGATCGGGAACCTGGACAGCTCCCCTATTGCTCTCCTTTGCTTCATCATTAAGAATAAGGGACGCGAAGGCGGCTCCGCCAAAACCACTGTTATCGGTTGCCTTGCCTACCAAAATGATGTCGTAGCCCACAGCGTTCTTTGGAGCGTAGCTATGGATAATATCCTTTTCCTTAAGAATCCCTAGGCAAACAACGTTAACCAAACAGTTTTCATCAAAGCTCTCATTGAAATATACATCTCCTGCGATATTAGGAATGCCAACGGCATTCGAGTAGCCTGCGATGCCTTCAATCACTTCGTTGGCGATATATTTGACTTTATTCTTGTTCTTTCCATTGGGGTTTCCAAAGCGCAGTGGATCTGCCGTTGCCAGAACAGTTGCTCCCATGCATAGCACATCGCGGATAATGCCTCCAACTCCAGTAGCCGCACCTTCATAGGGAACAACCTGGCTTGGATGGTTGTGGCTTTCATGGCTTACCACAATGCCATATTTTTCTCCTTTGAATGTTCCAAGCTCAACAATTCCTGAATCCTCAACCGGGCCAAGAATAACGTTTGGAGCTTTTGTTGGCAGGGTTTTGAGCGTATTTCTGCTGCTCTTGTAACTGCTGTGTTCGCTCCATTGGATATTGAAGATATGGATCTCAGTTATGGTGGGATCTCTTCCTATGAGTTCTACCACTCTTCTTGCTTCATGCGCAGTCAATGCCAGGGCATTCTCTTTTAGAAATTGTTCAAGCCTCTGTTCAGACATCTCACTGATCTTCACTAGAGGAACATCCACCACACCCATTTTGCTCAATAGGGCGCGAGAAGTTCTGATTTAAATAGGTTTTGCAATTGGTTTCATAACTATTATAAGGGGTTTTTTGAACAAATTCAAGTCCAATGGCAACCAGCTACAGGGATTAGGGGCAGGACTGAACATCAGCTAATTTCTCCAACCAGATAGATAGAACCGGCAACAACGACCAGATCTTCCTTTCTTGCTAATTTTTTTGCATGCAGGACTGCTTTCTTTGGATTTTCGATGACTATCGGCTTTTTGAAAAGGTGAATAAAGTCATTGAGGGGCAAAGCGCGTTCATTATCTGCCTTGGTTAGGATAATAGTATCTGCACTATTGTTGACCATTTTTGCAATTGTTTTGACATCCTTATCCTTTGAAAACCCTAAAACCATGATCAGCTTTTTATGCTTAAAGAAAGAAAGCTCATGCAATAAAACTTCAAACCCTGCTGGGTTATGCGCGCAATCAACGAGCACGCCCTTCCTTAACTCAAGACGGCCTGGCCAATATGCTTTCGCAATGCCCTCTTTGATGTTTTTTGTTGATATTCCCAGATCGTAACGATAGTCAAGAACATCAACGGTCTGCCACGCAAGCACGGCGTTTTGGACCTGGAAAGAGCCTCTCATTTTTTTTAATGGCACATTTTTATGATTTCCCAAGTCAAATGACCACACCCCCGTTTGTTTGCTAATTTTTCTCTTTAAGTTATCAGAGTTGATTAGGAATAAAATCGAACGCATTTCTGCAGCCTTGTACCTGATGACCTTCAGTGCATCGCCTTGCGCAGCGGTAACTACCGGAACGTTTCTTTTTATGATGCATGCTTTCTCGTACGCAATCTTTTTTATCGAATATCCAAGTACATTAGTATGTTCAAGCGAGACATTGGTGATAACAGAGACCAGTGGAACAATCACATTAGTGGCATCCAGACGACCCCCGAGTCCTGTTTCCAAAACGACAATATCTATTTTTTTTTCAAAAAAATGAAGAAAGGCCATGGCAGTGGTAAGCTCAAAGAAACTTTCGTCTGTTCGAACCTTGCGTATCCTTCTGTAATAACGGGCAATTTCCTTATCTGTTATCTGAGTATCGTTTATCCTGATTCGCTCATTGAATTTCTTTAAGTGCGGGCTCGTATACAGGCCAACGCTAAACCCGGCTTCCTTGAGAATAGAATGAATAAATGCGCATACTGACCCTTTCCCATTGGTTCCGGTAACATGGACGCATCTAAGTTTTTTTTGAGGATTCCCCAATTTTTTAAGAAGACGTTTTATTCTAG
>CAZFPU010000019.1:0-16962 GCA_964521145.1 uncultured Methanosarcinales archaeon
AGTATCATGTCAAAAAAAAAGGGCTCGAATGCAGAGCGAGAACTCTTACACATGTTCTGGGCAAAGGATTGGGCATGCCTTCGCATCGCTGGCTCTGGATCAATGAAGTACCCGAGTCCTGATCTCATGGTAAGCAATAAATTACGTAGATTTGCCATCGAATGCAAGACAACCCAAGAAAAGAAAAAATATTTTGAGAAAGAGGAGATCTTGGCGCTCAAAAAATTTGCAGAGATGTTTGGAGCGGAAGCCTGGCTTGCGATTAAATTCAAAAAGGAATGCTGGATCTTTGTGTCTCCTGAAGATCTAGAAGATACGGGCAATTCCTTATCTATCGGAATAGAAAAAACAAAAATGAAAGGATTGTTATTTGAAGAATTGATCGCTTAATGTCTTTTTTTCTGTAGGGACCTTTCGATCTTGAGCTCTTCGCGCATCACTTTTGAGACAACATTCTCTATGTGGCCCTCAATTCTTGCTATCCTTCTTTCCATAAGAACCAAAACCCTCAGGGAATATACGATCGCCGCGAGCGTTCCTACGATGATTGCGAGTGTTATAGTCTGAACATCAATTGCCATGAGAGCACCTCTTTTTTATGATTTTGTACTAAGATGATTTATATATCTTTCTAAAAGAGTGGTTTTGTACATACCTTGGCCACAGTACCCAATATCTGTGCTGCCCAATGAACTATAACGCGATATTTTGTGTTTAATTTTAATTAACGTACAAAGCCTAGATAAGTCCCTAAGATAAAGTCTGGCGCCCGAAGGCATCTTGATTTTTTACTGGAATCAATCACAGTACATCTAAAAATAGTAAGCGCAAAACATATTTTTTAGAGGAAGTTCCTCAAGAATTTTATTGTGACAAAAGTAGATTTTTGAGAAAAGAAGTTGTTTCCTTATTCTGGATCCAAATACCGAGATCATAGTCGGGATGTACATCATCATAATCGAGTGGGAATAGAAGTGAATTGTGTTCATCAACGATGCAAATCCTTAGTCTGGCATCCTTGATTGCCTTCACTTCCTTTATCTGAACGTGCCTGTCTTTGAGCTTGTTTAGAAGCGGCTTGAATTTGTCGTAATGAGTATGTTGGGTGATAATGATGGCGTCTTTTGCCTGTGCAAGCATGTATTCCATGTGCTTGTCGATGTTTTTTCTTCCGCGAACAACAGCAGCAATATGTGAATGACCTTCTGAGGCATTGTCATAGATGGTCTGTAGGCTATTGATTATCTGAGTAAAGCCTTGATTGTTGATCTTAGAAATGTGTTTTTCGGTGTCTTTTTCTATTTGCTCTTTGACCGTCTGAAGGACATCTTTAGGCGGAACAGCCAGATATTTGATTGGCTTTCCAAGCTTCATGACCACAAAGCCTTTCTTCTCAAGGCTTTCCAATACATCATAGCTTCTGCTTCTTGGAACGTTCGCAATGTCAGAAAGCTCGCCTGCGGTAGAGACACCTCTGCTCAGAAGCGCGGTCCAGATCTTGACTTCGTACGTATTAAGCCCTAGGGACTTGATATCTTTGATAACTTCTTGATCATCTATCATAGTCGTAGTTTAGGAATAGGTAATACTTATTTAAATCTTCCCTTTCATTTGCTATTGAAGAGTGATAAAACAGCCGTCACCCCCTTGTTTCGTATGGAAAACCGATTTCCTATTTGTTTCTATTTGATTGCTATGCAAAACATAAACAAATAATTGGTTTTTTCGTAATCTATCCTTTTTACTTACTTTCTATATAGAAAATAAATAATATAATAATAAAACACAAAACTACGAATAAGTTTCCATAGGAAATGGAGGGGTGGGTCAGAAACAATATCTTTATAAATTATCATTTCTCATGGAAATCTATGGAACGCAAGCATTTGGCAACTTTTTTCGAGGATTTCTTGGATCGAGATACACTTTTTCGCAACCGATCAGTCTTGCTATCTTCATTCATGCCAGATACTGTTCTTTATAGGGAAGAAGAGAAGAACCAAACGGCTTCAATTCTAGCCCCCGCACTAAAAAAAGAGCGACCTTCGAATGTCTTTATCTATGGTAATACTGGCACGGGCAAAACATTGACTATTCGCCATATTACTGATACGATGCAAAAAGTTGCGCAAGAAAAGCACATCCCCTTCAAGGTTGTCTATGTGAACTGTAAGTTAAAGCGGGTTGCGGATACAGAATATAGGTTAATTGCGCACATAGCCTCTTTTTTTGGAAAAGCAATCCCTTCTACAGGGCTTCCAACCGATGAAGTATATCGGATTTTCTATAATGGGATCGAACAGGAACAAGGCGTCATTCTCTTAATCCTAGATGAGATCGATCAACTCATCAAGAAGACTGGTGATGATATCTTGTATAATCTGACAAGATCTAATGAGGAGCTGCAAAACACCCAAATATCTATAGTAGGAATCTCAAATGACACTACTTTTCTTGATAATCTTGACATGCGGGTTCGATCATCACTTTCAGAGGAAAGTATCTTTTTTGCCCCCTATAATGCGATCCAGATGCAAACAATCCTTCGCGAACGTGCAAATCTTGCGTTCAAAGAAGATTCACTTGATCAGGGCGTCATTGAAAAGTGCGCTGCGTTTGCGGCAAGAGAACATGGCGATGCAAGAAAAGCAATAGAATTATTGAGGGTTGCCGCTGAAATGGCCGAGCGAAACAAAGAGAAAAAGATCATGCTTGTGCATATAGATGAAGCCCAGGACAATCTCGAAAAGGAAAAAATTTTTGATATAATCAAGAACCAACCAAAACAGTATCAAGCAGTCCTCTATTCAGTCCTCACATTAAAATCAAGCCTTGATAGCATCTACACGGGAGAAACATATGACCTCTACTCAAAAATATGCTTCAAAGCGGGCCTAAGGCCATTAACGCAACGCAGAGTTTCAGATATCTTAAACGATTTTGAGCAAATGGGCGTCATAAAAGCAAAAACGATATCAAAAGGAAGGTACGGAAGGACGCGCGAAATTTCAATTGGTATTTCCCAATCTACGAAGCCGCAAGCGCTTAAAATCCTAGAGGAATCACTAGAACTGCAAAATGCAAACCCTTGAAACAAAAAAAAAAGAGATAGTGACTTTCTTCCTAAAGAAAGGACTGCTCTTAAGCAATGATGTGCTTGAGCAGCTTGAAAATGATGATTTCTTTTCACGGGTAGAGGAATTGCTAACACAGCCCAATGGGAATATAACAGTACTTAATAGTAAGATAAAAGAGCTTCTCGAGCAGCAAAAAAAAGACATCAACTGGCAGGAGCTCGACAATCTAAAAACACGTTCTGAGAAAAAAAATGGGATAAATTACGATCAAGCGCTCAAGCCAATGCTTGAGACCCCTAAAGAAGAAAAGAAACTAGGGTCAGAACCGGTCAAGGTACTATATAGCTACTCTCCTCAGATAAAAAAAAGAGAGGCGCAGGATTTCACCGATTGCCTAAATCATCGATTCAAGACCATAAGCAGTATCTTGAAACAAAGACAAGAGATGCAAAACACAATCTCAATCAATAGGATCCTCTCAAAAAAAGATCGAGAGCAGATAGCAGTTATTGGGATGGTCTTAGACAAGAAGTATACGAAAAACAATAATTGCCTGCTAACAATCGAAGACCAAACCGGAACGATCAATGTAATCATCAACAAGAATAAGCCTGAACTTTTTGACCTGACCAAAGACATTATCATGGATGAGGTTGTTGGTATCACTGGTACTAATGCCGATAAGATTATTTTTGCAAATAATCTAGTATTTCCAGACGTTCCCATTACAGAGGAAATGAAAAAAGCAAGTGATGATACTCATGTCGTCTTCCTTTCCGATCTGCATGTTGGCTCCCATAATTTCCTCAAAGAAGATTTCGAGAAATTCCTTCGCTGGATAAATCAAGACCTTGGTGATGAGAAGCAAAAAGAACTTGCATCAAAAGTAAAGTACATCTTTGTGCTTGGAGACTTGGTCGATGGTATTGGCATCTATCCCGATCAGGAAAAAGATTTGAGCATAAAAGATGTGAAGGAGCAGTATGTCGAGTGCGCAAAGCTTCTGGCGCAGATACCAAAACACATCCCTCTTATAATCTGTCCTGGAAATCACGACGCTATGAGGGTTGCGGAACCGCAACTTCCAATCTATAGGGATTTCGCGCAGCCGCTCTATGATCTTCCCAACGCGATCATGGTATCAAATCCTGCCCTCATCAACATCCATTCATCTCCTACATTTCCTGGCTTTAATGTATTGGTATATCATGGATATTCATTTGATTATTATGTCGCTGAAGTGGAGACGATACGAAACAATGGGGGGTATGATCGAGCAGACCTGATCATGAAATTCCTGCTGCAAAAAAGGCATCTTGCACCGGCGCACACATCCACCTTGTATGCTCCCGATACAACACATGATCCATTAGTCATTGAAAAAGTACCTGATTTTCTATGTAGCGGCCATATTCACAAGACGGCTGTTGCCAACTATAGGAACATAACTTTAATCTGTGGAAGCTGTTGGCAGAGCAAAACATCATTTCAGGAAAAAGTGGGTCATCACCCTGAGCCAAGCCGTGTTCCCATTGTTAATTTGCAGACAAGAAACATCAAGATCTTGAGGTTTGGTTCCGAATGAACCCAGAACAATATTTCACAAAAATCGAGCAGGAAGTAGTAGAGGCATATGCGATAGCAAGAAAAGCACGTGCAAAAGGATTGGACCCTGAAAATGATGTGAGCATGCCGCTTGCAAAGAACATGGCAGAGCGTGTTGAGGGTCTGGTAGGCGCTATTGTTCCTCAAATTATCGGATCAGGGGTCGCGCTTCGAATCCAAGAACTTGAAAAGCAATATGGCAGGCTCGATCTTCGGGTGGCCCTTACTATCTCTCTTGAAATAGCCAAGGGGAAATTCTGTGCGTTTGCAAACCAGGTAAAGGCAATGGAAGCTGGCATTCGCGTTGGCCTTGGCTATCTAACGCTGGGTGTTGTATCAAGTCCACTTGAAGGATTTGTAGAGCTTAAGATAGCCAAAAGAAGAGATGGTAAAGATTATTTTTGCCTTATGTACTCTGGTCCCATTAGAAGCGCAGGTGGTACCGCCGGAGCTTTATCGGTCGTCGTTGCAGATTACGTGCGAAAGCAGATGGGCTATGATGTCTACGACCCAACTGAGCAAGAGCTCAAGAGGATGGCAACAGAGCTGCATGACTACCATGAGCGAATAACCAATCTGCAATACCTCCCCTCTGATCAAGAGATAATGTTCATGACGCAGCACATCCCTGTGCAGGTCAATGGCGATCCTTCGGAAAAAATTGACGTATCAAATTACAAGGATATTCCTCGCATCGAAACCAATAAGATCAGAAGCGGAACTTGTCTTGTCATGGGCGAATGCTTAACACAAAAAGCGCCAAAGATAAACAAGCTGGTCTCAAAGATAGCAAAAGAATTTGACCTTGAGCATTGGAATTTCCTAGAAGAATTCCTTAAGTTGCAAAAGAAAGTAAAGGCCGGAGATAAAAAAAGCGATGGCGATATTGCCCCCGTCTACACCTACATTCAAGACCTTGTCGCTGGCCGTCCGGTCCTTGGGCATCCGCTCGCCCCGGGTGGATTTCGGCTGCGCTATGGAAGATGCAGAACGTCTGGCTATTCTTCAACTGCGCTCCATCCTGCAACCATGCATATTCTTAACAGCTATATTGGCACGGGAACGCAACTTAAGCTTGAACGCCCAGGAAAAGCGACAGCCGTCACCGTGTGCGATAGTATAGAGGGACCCATTGTTCGATTGAACAATGGCACAGTCATGCTTCTTGAAGATGAGAAAACAGCAAAAAAACTTGCAAAAGAGATCGAAGAAATATTGTTCTTAGGAGACATCCTCATCAATTATGGAGATTTTTTCAATCGGGCGCATAGGCTTATTCCTCCAGGCTATTGCCAGGAATGGTGGATATTAGAAGTAGAAAAAGCCATGACTGAAAAATACAAATCACTCGATTGGGAACAACTGGCGGCAGCAACTTCAATTCCCCTCGAAAAATTAGCGGAAATGTCAAAGCATCCGATAACTACAAAACTAAATGCGTATGAGGCGATAGCAATCTCAAAAGAACTCGAAGTTCCGCTGCATCCCTATTATACCTATCATTGGAATCTGGTATCTACAGAAGACTTCCTTTTCTTGGTTGAGCATTTGATGCACGCAAGCAAGACCGAGCAGCCCCATCTCAAGATAATCATGCCATTTCATGAAAAAACAAAAAAGATATTGGGAAACATCGGGCTTGAGCATATGTCGATCAACAATGAATTCATCGTCATTGAGTATGACCATGCTGCGATAATCCTAGAAATATTTAGCAGTGAAATTCCTTCCGGATCCGACACGAAACTAAAGCCGCTTGAATTGCTTAACTCATTTGCTCCTTTTAGAATGCGCGATAAATCGGGCATCTTCATAGGATCAAGAATGGGAAGGCCAGAAAAAGCCAAGATGAGAAAGCTGACTGGAAATCCGCACGTGCTTTTCCCCGTTGGCGATGAGGGAGGTCGACTAAGATCATTTCAATCCGCTTTGGAAGCGGGAAAAGTGACTGCCGAATTCTCAAAAGAATGGCTTGCAAAATTCAAAGATCAGAATCTGCAAAATAAGGTAATAACGGATAAAGAACATTATGTTCAACTTGAATTTGACATCAAAACACATTTTCAAAAGATACTCGAGAAGATTGGAATGCCAACCTATCCTGATCTGATAAAAGGAGTTCGGGGAACTTCAAATGAAGATCATGCGCCTGAGCATTTAGTAAAAGGGATCTTACGCGCAAAACACGATGTGTATGTCAATAAAGATGGTACTACTAGATATGATATGACGCAACTTCCCATTACACAATTCAAACCAAGAGAAATTGGGACATCTGTTGAAAAGCTTCTATCAATTGGATATACGCACGATTCCTATGGCAATGAGCTAACTGATGAAGACCAAGTTATTGATTTGATGGTTCAAGATGTCATATTACCAGCAAACGCCGATTGTCCCGAATTGGGGGCGCATATAGTCTTGCTTAAGACCACTCAATTCATCGATGAGCTTTTAGAAAAACATTATGGGCTGCCGCCCTACTATAACTGCCAGACAGAACATGATCTTGTAGGGGCGTTGGTTGCAGTGCTTGCGCCGCATACCTCTGCAACGGTCATCGCGCGAATCATCGGCTTTTCAAAGACGCAAGGATTCTTTGCGCATCCGCTCATGCACGCTGCCACAAGAAGAGACTGCGATGGCGATGAGGCCTCCGTTACTTTGCTTATGGATGCGCTGCTCAACTTCTCCAAAAAATATCTGCCAGAGAGCAGAGGGTCCACCCAAGACGCTCCTTTGGTTTTGACGTCAAGACTAACGCCGGCAGAAGTTGATGACATGGCATTTGATGTCGATGTATGTTGGAAATACCCTCTTGAGTTTTATGAGGCATGCCTGCAAAAGAAGCAGCCATGGGAAGTTTCTATAGAGCAATTTGGGAAGCGATTGGGAACAGACAAGCAATACCTCGGATTTGGATTCACTCATGATGTCTCAAGCATTAATGCTGGCGTAAGATGCTCAGCCTACAAGATCTTGCCTTCCATGGAAGAGAAGCTACAAGGCCAGATGGATCTTGCAAATAGAATCAGGGCAGTCGACAAAGTTGATGTGGCCCGTCTTGTCATTGAAAAACATCTGATCCGTGACATCAGAGGAAACCTAAGGAAATTCTCCATGCAGCAATTTCGATGCACTTCCTGCAATGAAAAATTCAGAAGGCCGCCTCTGAAAGGTTCATGCACCAAATGCAATGGGCGGATAATATTTACTATCGCAGAAGGTTTTATCATAAAATACCTTGAGCCGGCGATCTCGCTTGCCAATAAATACAACCTGCCAGATTATCTGAAGCAGAATCTGGAATTGACTAAAAGAAATGTGGAGAGCCTGTTTGGGAAGGAGAAAGAGATACAATCAGGACTTGGGAAATGGTTTTAGGGATTTTTATTCTTGATTTTCTTGTTTATTGTTCGATTTTTAACTCCTTAAAAGCTAAGATATCTAGGCGCCGCCAATGTGCGGCGCATTGATTGCGGCCCGCATTGGGGTCGCCTAAATAACACGCCTTTAAGATGGCCGAAAAAACACAAAAAACCTTTCCTGAGAAAACAACAAATCTAAATCTTTGCTCGAACGACTTTTCTAGTCCCCGTAACAAGGCTTCGCAGATACAAGATATTGCCTTCCCATTCTAAAACAGTGTCTGGTTTTCCGGTGTCTGGACAGAAAACGAATTCATTTGCATAATTGCGTATCGCATCATTTATCCTTGATGCTGGCACTTTTGATCCAATGATGACACTGCCGCTCTTCTTGATCTCTCCAGGCGATGCGAGCTCTCTTAGGACGAATTTGAGTACGTGCTCTGGCTCTCTTCGAAGCATGCTTGCGATCTGCAGGAAATTGCTGATAATTGTCTTATTTCCCTGCAAATGCCCTTTTACCTTTGGAATCTCAAAGCGCTCTTTATTTATGACGTGCTCTGGCATGCTCTGCCGTGCCTGTTTTAACAATGCAAGATAATCCTTCATACTCTGGGGATGGATGGGGTGTTTTTAAACGTTGTTGTGAGAAGACTATTAATTTCGGCCATTTGTTATGATAATAGTAATAATTTATGTCGGGGTTCAAAATCCTCCCTTTGGTCGGGTTAGCACCTTCTAACCAGCGTATCTACCCTGGGAAAGAGGGGCACTCCCTTCGGTTGACCCTAAAGTCACTACCTAATGAAGTTCGTCAACAACACTAAATTTGCAAGGCTCGACCTGATGATGCTAGCTATTATTTGAACCCGGACATCTGTTCTAGTCTGGTTTCATGAAAATCTTTTTTCTTATAGTGTCTGGCAATGGGTGAAAAGTACCATTGGGACAAAAACCAATAGACTCTTCGCATTTATTGACCAAAAAACAAAAAAAGCGGAAAACATTTTCATGTGAGCCTTCTAGTCCACAATATTTATATACCTCCAAGCAGAAAAAGAAAGCATGGTTCTTGAAGCGATTCTCAATCCTTTTTCTGCCGAAAAACGGCCTTGGGAGATGATGCTCATTGGATTTCTCTATTCCTCTGTTGGAATTTTGCTCTCTTTGTGGATTTTTAGAGACCAGACAAGCCTGATCATGGTTTTTTTGACGGTCATGGCATGCCTTCCAATAGTCTATAACACGATGAAACTTGAGGAGAGTAAGGATCTGGTGATAAAAAGCGAGCGGGCACTTCTTAAGGAGCACAATAAGGCCATTTTATTTTTCATGTTTCTCTTCATAGGTATTACCGCTTCATTTGTGGTGTGGTACGTGTTCTTGCCTTTGGACACCCTAAATATTGTATTCGATAAGCAAACTGCTACTATCCAAGCTATTAATAACCATGTCTCTGGCAATTTTTTTGAACAATTGCCTTTATTATCTAAAATCCTTATCAATAATGTCAAAGTCCTTGCCTTTTCAGTTCTATTTGCACTACTTTATGGCGCCGGAGCTATTTTCATCCTGACCTGGAATGCATCAGTAATTGGCGCGGCGATGGGCAATTTTATTCGGTCAAATTTGAGTGAGCTTGTCAATACTGTAGGCCTTGCGAAATTCTCAACCTATTTTGGTGTTGTCTCGCTTGGTTTGCTTAGGTACTCAATCCATGGTATTCCAGAGATAGTCGCGTATTTCTATGGCGGCCTTGCTGGAGGGATATTATCGGTTGCCATCATGAAGCAGCATTTCAAGAACAAGAATTTTTCAAGGATACTTTTTGATGTCTCTGAACTCATGCTTATTGCGCTTTCGTTCCTGGTTGTCGCTGGATTATTGGAAGTGTATGTGACTCCGTTATTATTTTGACAAATCTTTCATTTCTTAGTCGGTCAAGGTGAAGAAAAAGCTCAAAATAGTCAAATTTCAAAAAAATCAATAAACAATCCCGATCTGGCAATTTTCCTTCAACCATTCAATGTTCTTAGCATTACACAGCTCAGCTCCAGCTGAATCAAGGGCTGGTTGGCAGTTGATGTACTCGATATTAGGACATTCTCCCCTGCTGATCTGTTCAAGAATCTCCACATTGGAAGGCGATTTTTTTTCATTAGCCAATTTGATTTTTTCTTCTTCAGAGATCGATTGGCCTGCCTCATTCAATGTATTTGAAGTGCATCCTACCATCAGTGAAACCATAAGCACTGCTAGAAATGAACCCATCTTTTTGTGCATAGTGGATCTCTAGAGCTTTTTCTTTATATTCCTTTCCAAACCAGCTACAGTACAAGAACTACCTATTCCAAAACCTTGACCCTTCCTGGCCTAATCTCAAAGATCTCTCCTTCTCTTAGAAGCAATGATACTATCTCATCCGCATTTTCAATGCCATTCTCGCTGAGCATTTCGATTGGAACGCCATCGCCTTTGTCAAATTCCTTTATGAGTTTCAATAATTGCAATGATGGGTTTAGTGAATCTTTGACATCTTCCTGATTCATACTTTCTTCTGACTCAACGCTCGCTTCTTCTGAGTCCTTGACATGATTTCTTGAAAGCTCAAGCTCACGAACTTGTGCCCACAAATGATTTATCTTTTTTATCGCTTCGATTAAAATGTATTTCTCATCATTATATTCTCTTGGCCTTCCAATAATGTTTACCACATCGCCTGGCATTATGTTCTTTGCCTGCATGATATCCTCAAACATCCTTGCTGTTATGGTCCCAGTCCCATCATCAATGCCAAACTGCACATTGGTCTCCGCTATCTGCTTTTGGATTATGACCGCAATTATGTTGAATCTGCTTATTTCGCTACCTTTTAAAAGAAGAAAATTGGGATTTGCACCCTCCACCTTATTGTATTGGGAGCCTAGGATATCACGTATTCTTAGTTTAAAAGCAACGTTCCTCTGAAAGCTTTTCTGCTCCATAAGAAGTAGGAGTGTGAGAGGGTATTTATAGGTTTTTTATTGGGTGGATAGGGTGGTACAATACTAAAAACAATAAATAAATACTAGTCATACTAAAAAACATTGATGAAGGCGTTTTTAAACTGGATAATCGTTTACACATTAACACTCACCGCCTTTTACCAAGCCGTTAGGTTTTTCTTATTTAAACTCAAATTTAGTGTTGCCTCATTGATAATTTTTCTTATATTGAATAGTGTTCTTAGTTATTGGGTCTTAAAAAAAATTGACCAAAGAGCACATAAAGATAAAAGAAACAAATGGAAAATAGCTGCGCTCTTTCTAATCCTTACTATAGAATTGGTGGGATTCGCCCTAGTCCACATACTGGTTATGGCCTCCACTCTATCAATTTATTTTAAATAAAAATTTAGAAATACAAATCTAAATCTTCTGCACAAATCCTCTTCTTGGCTCAAAGATCTCTCCAACTCTCTTCAGCTTCTCAAGGGTTTCATCAATCTTGCTATCTTCAATTCCTTTGCTTCGCGCCTCAGCAACAATATCATCAATTGGAATAGTTTTTCCAATTTTACTTTCTAGATCGGTAATAATATCTTTAATGAGTGCAATTTGATTTCTTTGCGAGGCCGAGATACCAGTCGAAATCCTATCAATATCGATCTGGCCCGTTTCTTTATCATAACCTACCTGCATTAAACAATACTCGAGCAATTCAATTGCGCGCAACGCATCTCGTTTCGTCGCTTCGTGGCTTAATCGAAGCCTTGCAGCAGCCTCAGTCATTCTTACCAGCGCTTCTAGCTGTCTTGCGGAAATGGGGACCGATTTTATGCCAGCGCCGCCACCGCTTGCACGCATCTTGAGATAGAATGCCTTGATCTCTTCTAAAGCCCCTTCGCTCAATTTCGGATTGATGTTTTGCCGAGCATAGGCCATGTATTTTTTTAAGAGAGTAGTTGGAACATCGGTCTCTTCCAGATCAGGATCTTGGTGCAAAGTCAGGATATGCGATGCCAATTTTGAGTCTCGCGCTTCATCAGGAATATCTTTGATTGGGAAAATCAGATCGAATCTGTTGATTAAAGTTGGAGGCAAATTTATCTGCTCTGCAATCAGCCCATAGGGATCGAATCGCCCAAATTTTGGGTTCGCAGCCGCTAACACGGTAGTTCTTGAGATCAAGGTAGCCTGGATATTTGCTTTTGAAATGGAAACAGTCTGCTGTTCCATAGCCTCATGCATCGCAGCCCTATCTTCGACGCTCATTTTATCCATCTCATCAATGCAACAGATGCCATTCGATGCCAAGACCAAAGCACCTGCTTCTAGAGACCATCCTTTGAGAAATTCATCTCGAACGACTGCAGCGGTAAGTCCAGCACCAGAAACGCCCCTTCCACTCACGTATCTTCCTTTCGGAGCAATATAGCTTACCCGCTTTAAGAGCTGCGATTTACCAGAACCTGGATCGCCAACAAGCAAGACGTGCATATCGCCTCTGCTCACCACTTTATCACTTCTAACCTTTCGAACGCCGCCAGCAAGCTGCATAAGGAGCGCTTCTTTCACTTTTTCGTAGCCATAGATCGATGGAGCCAAAGATCGAATAAGCCTTGCTTGCAATTGCGGATCTTGTGATAGCTTTAGGATCTCTTCTTTCTCTACTTCATTTATCTTCACTTCATAGAATGTCTCTTCAACCGATTCAGCATAATTGGTTTCCACCATAAGATCAAATCGGGTTGACGGTGTGCCTTGCCTCGTGATGATGGGGATCTCCTTGACAATACCTACAATTTTAACCTTAGAACCAGGATTTGTCCTTTTATCGCTTAATGGGCTCACCAGATCTTCTTTTAGGAATACATTGATCCTTTTTGGCTGCTCTCCGCCTTCAAGGCTCTCGGGCGTTTCTTCTAGGACAAGCATCTGCGCATCCACTAATTCTTTTGATAATAATGAGAATTTTCCTTTTCTGCCGCAGCCGCATTTTGATGGCTCTTTGAAATTACTGTCTAACTGCAGTACGTTGATGATATTGCCGCACATCGGGCATTCAAATCGCGCGCTAGTAACTTGCGGCCGAACATCTGATTTTTGCCTCACAATACCTTCGCTTGTCATGAATCTGCCAATATGTTTGCTTCTGATATTTCGAATCATGATGTATGAAGAAGCCGGCAAATTCTTGAATCGGATCTTGATTCCTTTGATGTTATCGAAATCAAATTGCTCTGCAGCAAGTTCAGCCGCTTTTATAGTATCTTCTGGGTTTTCCAATAATTCGTTCGAAAGATCGATATCGAACTTGGATAAATCTAAGAAATCAATTTCGATAAACACCTGGTCTTTTCGCAGATTTTCAGCTAATTGAGAATAGTAATGGCTCTCAAGAAATTCATGGAATCGCTTGATCTGCTCCGATGCTCCGAGTTTTATGAGTTCTTGCATGACTATCTATCCTTTTTTTGATGTATATATAGGTGGTGTGTGGATGTCCAGTGGGTTGTGGGGTATGTGGACTTATTGGACGGGCGTTAGCATCTTCTCGCCTATCGCTGTTTTCTTTGAAAGTGTGGCCGCCCCGGATGTGCTAAAAAATCCGAGATTTTTGGCATGCCGGAAATGAGTGCATTTCCGTGCAGGACGACCCCCGCAACACACTCGCTTCCGCTATTGCTAGGCTCGACCTGATGATGCTAACGCCCTTTTCTTTTCATGAGCTTATTTGTTTTCGCATTGTTACAGCTATCGCTAATTTCGAAACGATATAAACTAAAAAATAGACTTATCTAACTTTCTTCAAGTTCTCGATAAGCACATCAACCGCTGTATGCACTTCTTGCTCGCTTTTTGTGCCGGTGCACACTATCTTGCCGTTACTGAAAAGCAAAAATGTCGCTTTAGGACTGGTTTTGGTTTCCAGTATCTTATAGACTAAGCCAGGGAACTGTTCAGGCTCGTATTCCACATTTCTAAGCTTGGTTGCAAGCTCATTCAAATTCAAGTCCATGCCAACACTGCCTGATGCGACAATGTTTTGAATTTTGATCTCAGGTGTTATAGTGATCTTCACATCGATCTTTTCTAGACTCTTGATGATCTTCTTGATGCTCTCATGCACCTTTTCGATGGTTCGAGCTCCGGTGCATACAACTTTTCCAGAACTGAATATCAATGCCGATGTTTTTGGTTCCTTAATGCGGATAACAAGACCTGGAAACTGCTCAGGGTTATACTCGGTATTGCTTAACGTCGCTGCCATTTTCTCAAGAGGAATATCGTGCTCAAAGGAAGTAGAAACTACAATGTTTACAATCTCGATATCTTTAGCCTGTGACTTTTTTACCATGTCTGTTACCCCCAAACGTTGGCTTATAAACGCTTAAAAACGAGGTTGTATTTAAATACTTTTGTCTTTAAAAGCAACCGTTGGGATATATTTATTAAAAACAGCATGCCCCCTTGGCTTCCGATGGAAGTTTACAGACGATCGATTGCGTGTGGAACCTCCAAGTTTGCATAAAGTCGCAGCAATAAATTCAAAAACAACAATAAAATAAATACTTTGCACTGGGATATCAATTGATTAGATGCCGCACGCTCGCTGCAACGAACAAAGTGAGTTGCCTAGCCTCTTGGTGCGGCCAAAATACCATAGCTTTTATTTATAAATTAAAATAGCTAAAAACACACAATAAACACAAAAGAATATTAAATTTCCATATTGAAATAAAATGTTAGACATCGTTTTACCCCAAGGCAACGAACATGAATTCACTACTCTAGCCCAAAAACTAGGTTTTAGCGAGCTTTGCTTTCTGTATTCAATCGAACAATTTAGAGAGTTAGGGGATCAACAAAGAACCACCACCAACGAATCATTTCAAATAATAAGCCCCAATAAAAAAAATAAGGAGGAGAAAGGCTCTGAAGATAATGGAACAAAAATAAAGATCCACTATGGCATTTTAGCAGATCCAAGAAAAGTTCTGCGAGACCCAGCCAAATATGCAAAGTTAAATGCGCTTATTGCGATCAAAAGCTCAGAACATGACCGCGCGATCATTGAAAACGATGCCTGTGATATTATTTTTGGGATTGAAAACGATTCCAGAAAGGATTTTCTGCACCATCGCGCATCTGGTTTCAACCACATCCTCGCGAAGCAGACTGCTGATAACAAATTAACGTATTGTTTTAGCGTTTCAGATATCATCAGAGCAAGAAATCAGCATTTATTATTGGGAAGGATGATGCAAAACATCGGGATATGCAAGAAATACAAAGTAAAGACTTTTATTGGCTCCTTTGCTCTATCTCCTTTAGAAATGCGCAGCTTTCATGATATGAAAAGCTTGTTCAAACTCATGGGTTTGCCGCTTAAAAATATATCTGTGAATAATCTTTTTTCCAATTGATTCTATGTCATAGCTACGTTGGTTTAGTTTGATCTGTCTATTTTTAATTCGGTTGACAAACTCCGATTTTATCAGGCAAATGAAGGCCAACCAAGGTGTGTTGCCAATGCCCATTACACTTAGACCCCTTTATTTAAGGTTGGCGTGTTTCGATCATTATTGAAGAATTATTAATATTTCTCTGGGTTTAATTCTCCGACCTTCAGATCGCCTATCAAACATCATCTACTGTTTCATTGGGTTGCAGTTTTTACAATGGATTGGACCCAATGACTAAATATATTGGATAGCAGTTCATGTTGTATCTTTTTAATGATCGGGAAGCCCCGTCCCCTAAGGGTGGGGAGGAGGTCACTGTATGGAAAGCAAACCTGATCTAAGTGTGCCGTTGGTTTTCACCCTCCGTTGACTTCGAGGCATTTCCTCTTTCTTTGAGATGCACAACCAAAACTCCAACTAGATAGTGAACTATAAGCATCAAAAGCAGTGTGACAAATAGCGCGCTCTGATCAGTGATGCCGATTTTTTTGAGAATCAGGATGCTTTGGAATCCAACGACCAGATGCACCAAATAGATCCACATGATTCCCTTGCTCAACGCATTCACGATACCGTATTTGGGTACCTTCACAATTGATAGATTCCTTAACAGGAAGAATAGCAATACGAAAAGCGCGATGTTGGCAAGCATCCGAGCGATTGGTGGGTTGAAGATTCCAGGACCCCAGATGTTGGTCAAGTCCGTTCTTATGACAAACTCACTACGCAGGATGGCGATAGCAACAACCAGCAGGCTCAGCAGGTAGATTGTCATAGTCTGCCATCGTTCAATCCTTGTTTCAGAGATCAATTTCAAGAACCAAAAACCAAAGAGAATGTATGAAAACCAGGGGAAAAAAGCCCAATAGTGATCGCCAGTGCTATTACCAATAAGCATTATTATCAGATAATTTGACGACCATTTGCCAAGCAGATTTTGCAAAAACGGTGTAATGAAAACAACAACGGCCGTGAGGATCCCCAAAATGTATGGTGGAGCATTCCTAAGCAAAAATATCACAAGGAAACTAAGTGCGGCAAAATGCAGAACATCCCAGGACCACAGACTATCAACGCCAAATGCGAGCGTATTTACCACATATCCTAATACTAGCAGTAATGCGGATTTCCTGGCAACGGAAAACAACGAAGGTCTGTATTTTGTTAGATAGCAATAGAACGCTGCCCCTGCGGTGATAGGAAGCATGAAGACAAAAAATCCAATAAGCTCAAGAAAAAGGAGCGTTTCAATCCCCTCTCTTGGATGTACGTCAGGAGCCCTAAAGTCATCGACAGCATACCACCACACGAATACATGCAAGACTATCATGAAAAAGACACCCAAAGCTTTTATGATATCAAGCTCGACAAGTCTTCTCCCCTCAGGCATCCTTCCCACGATTTCAAGGGACACGCTTTTTTGCAAGGATTTCTTATTTTGCTTCACTTGTTCACCCAGTGATTG
>CAZFPU010000020.1:0-16877 GCA_964521145.1 uncultured Methanosarcinales archaeon
ACAAAGACTCAATAAGTACACCCAGACGATGACTCCTGAGGCTGTGGAAGCCTTTACGAAAACAATGGTAGAGCTCCTTGAAGATGCCTATCGGAAAATTGATCTTATAACAGCTAGAGATCATGGCACTATCGAAGTCGTGGAAGACTATGGTGTTGTGTTTGGAAGGCTATTGGCTGTAGTTAATTTTGGAATAGTAGCGAGAACTGGCGATGCTTTCTGGTTTAATCCTAAAGATACAATAATCCTTATCCTTTTCAATAACACAGTTGATTACATTAAAGAGAGAAGCTACATAAAGAAATTAAGCCACTTAGGCAAAAGGTTTGCGGCAATAGCAAATACTCACAAAAATCTACACTATTCAGCTAGCTCACCACAACAACTGATTACTCAAATTGAAGCCATCAAGAATGTATTGGCTGAGCTGGCCAGAGTATGTTGAATATGGATGGAAGTGATGCTCTTTAAGTTTGAAAAATAATTTTCCTTTCAATACTGCAAACAAGAATTAGTATACCATATCAGTACACAAGTTCTGATTTTGGCAAAATTTCTCGAAAAATATATATGCTCCAAAACCATAATGTTTAAATATAACCCATAACACGAAAAATGTTGCCAAAAACACAAGATGTTGTGTCTTCTAATCTTGGGCCACACAAGATGTTGTGTTTTCTGGGAAGTGATGAAAAGAGGTTTTTAGGCCCCTCACAGTGGTAGTTTTCGCATCAGAATGAGGTGAATAGTCAGATGAATCAAAGCGTGCTTGGCCTTAAAGTCACCAAGAGAAATGGTGAAGTTGTTGATTTCGATGCAGACAGAATTTCTAATGCTATTGGGAAAGCGGTAGCTGCAGCAGGTAAGGAAGCAAGTCAGGAACTCATTGATGAGATCACTCAGGAGATTGTAAAAGAAGTTGAAGAAAGATTCCTCGATTTCTATCCCAATGTTGAGAATGTCCAAGATATCGTAGAAAAGCATCTGGTCAAAAGAGAGCTTTATGAGGTCGCAAAAATATATATTCTCTATAGAGCAAAGCGCCAGAAGGTTCGAGAAGAAAAACGCAAGCAGGACATGGAAAAGATCCTGCTCGGAAAATTAAAGATAAAGAAGAGGGATGGTCGAACGGTCTTATTTGATATCTACAAATTAAAGAATTCTATCAAACGGGCCATCAAAGGCTTTGAGAATGAAGTGGATGTCGATCTTATAACCAAAGAGGTTGTAAAGAACATCTATGATGGCATAAAAACACCCGATATTGAAAAGGCATTGGTTTTAGCGGCAACCTCACACATTGAAAGAGACCCCGCCTACGATTTCGTCTCAGCCCGATTCTTCATGCAGCGAGTCTACAAGGAAGTGCTTGGCCAATCGGTGCAAGAGGATATTTTTGATATCCTATACAAAGACTCATTTGTCAAGAACATCAAGAAGGGAGTAGAAGCTGGTCTCTATGATAAAAGAATGCTTGATTTTGACTTGGTTATCTTGGCTGAAGGTTTGCAGCTCGATAGAGACATGCTCTTCAAATACATGGGAATACAGACATTATATGAGCGCTATTTCATGAAGATAAGGGATCAGCGCATTGAATTGCCTCAAATTTTCTGGATGCGGGTTGCCATGGGCCTTGCTATCGAAGAGAAAGACAAGGAGGAAACGGCACTTCGCTTTTATGAAATGCTCTCCTCATTTCGATTTGTTTCATCAACCCCCACATTGTTCCACGCAGGAACAACCCATCCACAATTAAGCTCATGCTACCTAACCACCGTAGAAGATGACCTTAGACACATTTTCAAATGCATTGGCGATAACGCACAGCTCTCCAAATGGAGTGGCGGTCTTGGAAACGATTGGACCAATATCAGGGCAACAGGATCATGGATCCAAAGCACTAATGTGGAGAGCCAAGGGGTGGTTCCATTTCTAAAAATTGCTAATGATGTTACCATGGCAATCAATAGATCAGGAAAAAGAAGGGGCGCAACCTGCGCCTATCTTGAAACATGGCATCTTGATGTCGAGGATTTTCTTGATCTGAGAAAGAATACCGGTGATGAAAGAAGACGAACACATGATATGAACACCGCTAACTGGATCCCTGACCTTTTCATGAAGCGCGTCATAACCGATGGGCTTTGGACCTTATTTAGCCCAGAAGAAGTGCCTGAGTTGCATCATAGCTATGGTAAGGAATTTGAGAAAAGATATATCGAGTACGAGCAAAAAGCGCGAGATGGCCAGATAAAAAAACACAAGGTCATGCCAGCGCAGCAATTGTGGAAAAAAATGCTAAGCATGCTTTTTGAGACAGGACACCCATGGATCACTTTCAAGGATCCCTGCAACGTTCGAAGCCCGCAAGATCATGTTGGTGTTGTGCACAGCTCAAATTTATGCACAGAGATCACACTGAATACATCAGCAGATGAAACAGCAGTATGCAATCTGGGATCAGTCAATATCCAGCGCCATATTGTCGATGGTGTCCTTGATGAGGAGATGCTTGCTCAGACTGTACAGACAGCGATTCGGATGCTTGATAATGTCATTGACATCAATTACTATCCAACAATCGAAGCAAAAAGCTCGAATCTAAAGCATCGGCCGATCGGATTAGGCATCATGGGCCTGCAGGATGCGTTCTATGAAATGAACATGCAATTCGATAGCCCGGCAGCCTATAGCTTCTCCGATAAAACCATGGAATTCATATCTTATCATGCGATCTTAGGAAGCTCGCGGCTTGCAAAAGAACGAGGTCCCTATGAATCATACAAAGGTTCAAAGTGGGATCGTGATCTATTCCCCCTCGATACTGTATCACTGCTCGAAGAAGAGCGTGGCGTGAAGATCGATCTTCCAAAGACTGAAACAATGGATTGGAGCCCAGTAAGAAGCCACGTGCAAGAATATGGGATGAGAAATTCAAATACCATGGCGATAGCCCCAACGGCAACGATCGCCAACATTTCTGGTTGTTATCCAAGTATTGAGCCGATCTACAAGAACATCTACGTAAAATCCAACATCAGCGGCGAATTTACCGTGGTGAACTCATACCTGGTAGAAGACCTCAAGAAAACAAATGCATGGACTACCGAGATGCTTGATCGCATAAAATATTATGATGGCAATATCCAGCTTATCCCAGAGATACCGCAACACCTCAAAGAAAAATACAAAGGAGTGTTTGAAATAACGCCAGAATGCCTCATCAAGCATGCCGCTCTGAGAGGAAAATGGATCGACCAAAGCCAGAGCCTGAATTTGTTCTTGCATGGAACGTCAGGAAAAACGCTCAGTGATATGTATATCCTGGCATGGAAAATGGGACTTAAGACGACATATTACCTCAGGTCACTAGGGGCCTCACAGATTGAGAAGTCGACGCTTGATGCAAACAAGTATGGCTTTACCCAAAAAAGACAGTATGAGCAACTCACCAATGGAAATGCGCATCATACGAATGGAGCTGTCAGTGGCCATACCAATGGCGCGAAGAACGTGATCATAAGCGATAATGTCTGCGAAGCATGCCAATAATTTTTATTTTTTATAATTTGAACAAAATAGAGAGACAAGAATCGGTAAAGTTGGGGGAATAAGCCGAGTGCTTGAACCAATCATAAGAAAATATCGTAGTTGACAATCACCATTAAGAGATACCATTGCACTAGGATTAATCAATAAGAACCCGCACGCATTGGTGCGGGCAAAATAATCTAGCTTTTGAAAATAAAAGATTGGCTGTAAACTCGTTTGGTTTACAAGAGAGGAGGATGATTAAGGTGCAAAGCTGTGAACATATCTATGACTTAGCAAGGGTTGACACCAGCGAGAGGGTAAATGTGCTTGTATTCTTCTGCAAAAAATGTTTACGTATAGAAGCAAAGGAGGAAACGGTGCATATTGGCTAGTTTTTTTACAATTTGCCAAACGAGAAGTTGAACAGTTCAATAAAGAAAATTAATTTAAGCAAATCAAAGACTCAGTTTTTCAATTAAATAGATACCGAATCAAAAAATAAAATTAAGAGGTGCGTAATGCCAATAATCAACAACCCAAAGACCGATCCCAACAAGATATTACCAATGAAGTATATGTGGGCTCGCGAGCATTACAAGACCGGCGTTGCAAACAATTGGACCCCTGAAGAAGTTTCCATGCAAAAGGATGTCGAGCAATGGAAGTCAAAAGCGCTAACCGATGAAGAGCGCAAACTGATCCTTTGGAATCTTGGCTTTTTCTCGACAGCAGAAAGCTTGACCGCGAACAATCTTGTCTTGGCGCTCTACAATCACGTCACCAATCCAGAATGCAGGCAGTATCTATTAAGACAGGCATTTGAAGAGGCAATCCATACCGATACGTTCATCTATTGCTGCGATACGCTTGGATTAAATCCTGATGAGATCTATAATATGTATAAGACGATCCCCAGTATCAAGGAAAAGGATGATTTTGTCGTGAATCTGACCAATGTCGTGTTTGATCAGCATTTTAACACCGAAGGGACCAAAAATATCCAGAAATTCCTGCACGATCTGATCGGCTTCTATGTCATCATGGAAGGCATTTACTTCTACGCTGGATTTGCTATGATACTTGCGCTAAAAAGGCAAAACAAGATGGTCGGCATAGGCGAGCAGTTCGAATACATCATGCGCGATGAATCGATCCATCTGGCATTTGGTTGCGATCTCATCAACACGATCAAGATGGAAAATCCTCAAGTGTGGACAGCGGATTTCCAGAGCGAGATCATCGCGCTTATCAAGCAATCTGTTGAATATGAAAAGCGATATGCTCAGGAAGCATGCCCCAAGGGCATTGTAGGCATCAACGCGAAGCAATTCAAGGATTACGTCGAATATATTGCCGATAGAAGGCTTGAAAGAATTGGACTCCCTAGGCAATACAACACTGAAAATCCATTCCCCTGGATGAGCCAGAGCACCGATCTTCAAAAGGAGAAGAATTTCTTCGAGACACGGGTTACGGAGTATCAGACCGCGGGAAATCTGGATTGGGATTAGCCCTGTTAGTGCTTTTTGTATTGTTATTTTGCGTATTGCCCTTTGGTTTTTGATTAACAACAAATAAGGTTCTGTTCAGTCGTTCTCTGGTTTGGCCGCAGATTCTATTTCCTTCTATGACAGCAAATAACTAAAAATTTATAAACAACAAAGGGAGAAAGAGCGTATGCTCTTATCTCAAAAAATTAAGAATAGTGGTTTAAAATTTGTATTGTGCATAATCTCATCAGCCGGCCTTTATCTTGGTCTGTACTTTGTTTTGGATAGGACATTTTATAGTGACTACATAGATACAGATTACTACCTGTTCCCGCTCCTGTTCTTGGCAGTGTTTGCCATTGCGTCTTTTATTCGGGTTGAAAGCTTAAAAACAGATAAAAAACAAATAAACTCCAAAACAAATTATACAAAATATTTCTTGATTTTGATGACAGTCATTGGAGTCTTTTATAGCGGACAGTTTATATGGGAAGATTTGTTGTATCCAGGCTATATGGGTGTAGAATACTACATGTTTTCGATCCTTTTTGTGATTTCCCTCATTGCTTCATGTCTAGTAAAAGTCAAACCCTAATCTGCGGCGTTTTATATAAAAAATAAATGCATTCTTTCATCTTTGGAAATTCACTTAAGATTTTAGTGATTAAGAACATCATATTTTTGCATCTATATTTAAAAAAAGATAAGTAATTCAATAGTAATATGCAAACCATAAAACTCTCTGACTCAAGTGCAATTAGAAACCTCAAGAGATCCTACCAAAAAAAGAAACCAGCGATACAAAAGCGCCTAAAGGAGTTTAGGCATTTCTATGACAATCCCGTTGCCTGGTATTTTGAAAACAATCAGATGCAATTAAGGCCAATCTCAAAAAATCATGATGAGCGCATCTTTGAGGAATTGTGCTTTTGTATCCTCACCGCAAATACTTCTGCCGAGATGGGCATGAAAAGCGTAGATACCATACGGCACTTATTGTTGAAGGGTTCAATGGAAGAGATGAAAGAGAGCTTGGAAGGGATTTATCGATTCAAAACTCTACGGCCCCAGTATATCATCCACACGAGAAATTATCTGCAAAAAGAGCATGATTTCAGATTAAAGAAAGTAATAGAGAATATGAAAAGGGATCCCCAGCAATTGCGTGATTTCTTCGCCGATAATGAAGGTGTCAAGGGCCTTGGCTACAAGGAAGCGTCGCATTTCCTAAGAAATATCGGTTTTTCAGGCTATGCGATTTTAGATAAGCATGTGCTTTTGTCGCTGCTTGATTTCAAGGTTATTGATTTGGTGAAATTGCCATTGAACTCCCAGACATACAAAGAAACAGAAAAAAAGATGATATTATTTAGCAATGAGATAGGGATTCCCATGGATGAACTCGATCTGTTGTTATGGAGCAATAAGACCGGGAAGATTTTGAAATAGCAGATCTATAAAACACCAGCAACTTATTTATAGAATGAATACTAGCAATGAACACAATGAACACACTCAAAGAAGGCCAAAAAGCCCCTGATTTTGAATTGCTCAACACTGAAGGCAAGAAAACAAAGCTTTCTCAATTCAAAGGAAAGAGAGTTGTGCTGTATTTCTACCCAAAGGACGACACTTCTGGCTGCACAAAGCAAGCGTGCGATTTTCGAGACCATATCGGGGAAATAACCAAGCTAGGCGCGGTTGTCATCGGAGTTAGCAATGACGATTTGGCATCACATCAGAAATTCACGCAAAAATACAATCTGAATTTCATGCTATTAAGCGACACAGAAAAGAAAGTTGTCAATCTCTATGGGGTCTATGGCCCAAAGCAGATGATGGGAAGGACATATGAAGGCATCCATCGCACCACATTCATTATTGATGAAACTGGCAAGATAATCAAGGTTTTTGAGAAGGTAAGCGCGCAAGAAAGCCTCCAAGAGGTGATGGAAGTCCTTAAAAAATAATGCTTTAAATGGATTCTAAACACAAATTGCGTTCAGAAAAACTTCTTCTTGGCAAAGATAAAGACTGCTATTAGTGAAAGGAAAATGGATATCCCCATTATCACCGGAAAGGCATAGGGGGAGTGTCCAGCTGGAAGGTTCACATTCATCCCATAGATGGATGCGATAAGGATAGGCACGTTGAATATCAGGGTGAGCGATGTAAGTGTTTTCATGACGATGTTAAGATTATTTGAGATGATAGAGGCGAACGCATCAAGAGTGTTGCTCAGGATGCTGCTATAGACCCCAACCATCTGAACGCCTTGCCTTGTCTCCTCGATGATATGATCGATCATAGCCTTGTTTTCCTTGTGCTTCATGAGCCGCTTATTCTTCTGCAGCTTCTCAATTAGTATCTCATTGCCCTTAAGCGATGTATCAAAATAAACGAATGCTTTCTCAAGCTCAAGAAAATTCATGATGACCTTGTTTTTTTGCGACACTTCGAGCTCTTCTTCAAGCTTTATCATCATCTTGTGCATGTCTTTTAGATACGTCAGATACAGTTTGCTTGCGGACAAGAGTGCCCTTAGCACGAACTGGCTTTTTTTAAAATCGAAAGGGACCATCTTGAGCCTATCGATAACGTCATTCTTCTGGTAGCAGATCGTGAGCACAAAATCATCGTGAAGAAAGATTCCAAGCGGCTGGGTAGTGTAGGTCAATTCCGATTTTGGACTGTTGTAGGGCGTTCTGATGATAAGAAACGTGTAACCTTTGTATTCTTCTGATTCAGGAATTTCATCAGGATCCTGCAGGCCCTGGATGATCTTAAGAGGGATGTCGATGATCTCTTTTAGTTTGCTGATCTCCTCAGGCGTTGGCTCGATAACATTGATCCAGCAGTTGTGCTGCGCTTTTTTGAGTGTCTTAACCCGCTTCTTGTCTATCTTGAGGATTTCAATCATAATTTGTCATGGCCTGGTAGCGTATTTAAGCTTTTTCATAGAGGGCTGTATTAAGATAATTTGTTAAGATGAATCTATCCAAAGAAATCAATAAAAAATGAAGGGTAGCATCATCAGGTCGAAATATCTTATATCCGATAGCGAAGGTGTTTGCGGGGGCGCCCCCCAGCCCCCCACCAAGTCTGGCAGGTGAGTGTGGCATTCACTTCGTTCAGCCCCCCGGTTACAAGGGGATTGAGCGTAGCGAAATCACATGTCGGTGTCAACGAACGATGTCGTTGCGGGGCAGCCACCTATTTGATTGCGACATTTGAATATTTCGAAGCCGCTAACCCGAGCGAGCGAGAATTTCTAACGCTGCCAAGAACTGAATAAAAGACTATATTTAGCCATAAAATAAAGAATCAAAAGAAAAATCCACTTTTATTTTATCTTCCCTTCCTTGATCCTATCAAGCCTTAGCGATTTTCCATCTGCCTTGAGTTCCTGCCCATTCGCATAGGGCTTTCCATCCTTTGCCTCAAGGACTATCTTTGAAAAATCATCATAGGTAACTACCTTATCATTATTTTTCATCCCTTCGATCCCAACACGTGTTCCTGCATCAAGATCAGTTGTCACAACGCCTACTGTTGTTCCATCATCTCCTGCCAAAAGCATCCCTTGGCTCTCGATTCCTCTTAATTTCGCTGGCTTTAGATTCGAGACGACAACTATATGCTTTCCTTGCAGCTCTTCCTTGGAATAATGCATTTTTAGGCCGGCAACCAATTGCCTTTTTTCAGAGCCAAGATCGACTCCTAAAACATAGAGCTTGTCAGCCTGCGGATGATCGGCTACCGCAATCACTGTTGCGACCTTAAGATTCAATGGAAAAATATTCTCATCATCTTTTTGCTCGATCTTTTTGAACAGGACATCTTTTTTGGTAATTTTCCCTTTCGTATCATCTTTGAATTGCAGTTGCTGCAATGGCTCTGGTTTCTGGCCAATTCTCTCAAAAATATCCTGCGCAGCCAAAGGCATGAATGGCTGCAAATAATGCGCGATCATCCGAATCGACTCGCACGTATTATAGAGGACTGTATGCAACCTGTGCTCATCCTTTATTTTCCAGGGTTCGGTGTCGGAAAGATATTTATTCACTGAGCGAATGAAATCCCAGAGGATGTTTGCTGCCTTGTTGAGTTCAAATAGATCCATTGCATGCGTGAACTCTTTTTTGATGTTTGATTTTTCGATGAGTTCTTTATCCAATGGTTCTAAAGCCCCTTGCTTTGGAATTTCGTTATTACAATGCTTTTCTACCAATACCTCGATTCTTCTTATAAGATTTCCAAGATCATTGGCAAGATCGTTATTGATGGTCTCGATCAACTGCTCCTCGGAGTAGTCACCATCGTCATAGCTTGGCAATTCCTTGAGAAGATACAGCCGTACCTGCTCAATACCATATTTGTTGATCTGATCGTATGGGTCGATCACATTGCCCAGTGATTTTGACATCTTCATTCCTTTGCTATTGACAAACCCATGGGTGAAGATATGTTTGGGAGGCTCAACCCCTGCCCCGATAAGCATTGCGGGCCAATATGCTGCATGAAACCTAAGAATGTCTTTTCCAATGACATGCACATCAGCAGGCCAGTATTTTTTGAATAGAGGGCCTTCAGTGGCATAATCAACGCCGCTGATATAGTTTGTCAGGGCATCGCACCATACATACATTATCTGGTTGTCATCGCCTGGAACTGGAATTCCCCATGAGAGTGATTCCTTTTGCCTTGAGAATGAAATGTCTTGCACCTCGCCCTCAAGAAAGCTTAGGATCTCATTTTTTCTGGTCCTTGGAACGACTTTTATGGCATCTTTTTCAATGAGCTCTCTAACTTGGTCTGCGTATTTTGATAATCGAAAGAAATAATTCTCCTCTTTTACGGTCCTTGGCTCTTTGAGGTGAATTGGGCATTTGCCATCGACAAGCTCTTTTTCCAGGATGAATTTTTCGCAGCCAACACAATAAAGGCCCTCATATTCCTTGATGTAAATGTCTCCTTTCTCCTGCAACTTTTTCCATAGTTTAGCAACAGAAGGCCAATGCCTTTTTTGATCGGTAGTCCTGATAAAATCATCATTGGACATATGCAGCAGTTTGGTGAAGTCCCTGAAAAGCTGGGTATTCTTGTCGACCAACTCCTGGACCGGCAACCCTTGCGCTTTTGCCGCTTCCACAATTTTTTGCCCATGCTCATCGGTTCCAGTCAGAAAATGAACTTCCTTTCCAAGCATCCTCTGGTACCTTGCGATGCAGTCTGCCTGGATGAATTCTAATGTGTGGCCTATATGGGGCTTGCCATTTACGTAGGCTATCGCGGTTGTTATGTAGTATTTTTCCTTGCTTGCGTGCATATCCCTATCGAAACAAAATTTCTTTTAAAAAGGTTGTTGTGAAAATAGTAGCTAAAACTTACACTCTATCTCAGAATCCGTTGTGCATAAAATACTAACAAAGAAAAGAATTTTCATTATTCATCATCGTCAGCATCATCTGCAGCCTCTTGTGCAACAGCCGCTTTGCCTGGCTTCTTCTTTTTGGGAGCCTTAAGCTTCTTTGTGATGCCTATCTTCTGATTGCATTTGGGGCAGGTAAAGATGAACGCAGGTACTCCCTCGAAGGTCTTTCTTTGGTATTCGGTCGTTGCCTCGCCTTCTTTCTTGCAGTGAGGGCACTGGAATTCTATTTCCATTTTAAGGTCTTTTTCAACAACCGCATTGTCTTCTCGGTATTTGCAAGATGGGCATTCATAATCGGGAGCTTTCTTGTCTGGTTTGCCATTTTTCTTGATGGGCTTTCCCATTCTGTCTTTTTTGCATTTTGGGCAGGGCTTCCTATAGACCCAGGCAACCGCAAAACCTTCTCCGATAGCTCGATTGGTGAAGTAGAGGCATTCGTTCATGCTGTTTGGTTTTTTTATTGGCATTTTGTTTTTGTTGATTTTTTGATACGATCCTTTATTTTCTAAAAATCTAGGATATTTTGGCCGCCTCATTGTGGCGGCGTCTTATTGTGGATATCCTAGTGCAATGGTATTTGTCAAGAACCACCGGTGAAACAATGGTGGCATGATACGGCGATTTTACTGCGAGTGGTTCTTGAGCACACTCGGAATTCCACTCAATGTTCACTCGGGGTAAACCCCCTCTCGCAGAGATGGTGGAATTCCGATGTTTAAAAGTATTCTTACAGATCTACACAACTAATGTGTTCTCCAAAGTTTCATTGGCAGTCTCTTGCGTCTGATTTATTTTGTCGGCGCAAAACTGGGTCATTACGCGATCATCTCTTGATGCGACCCTGCCGATGTCGTAGTAAATCGCTTTTAGAGCCAAGACATCCCTTTGAGTGAGATTTAAGCTTTTCGCTTTGTCTGGATACTCGTCAAGGAAGGCCTGCAATAATATGACGGCCTCATTTCCTATTCTTGCTGATTCATTCCTAAGCACTGCCGATTCTTTTACTTTGTAAAACATCGATTTGCATGCAAACCCAAACTCGGTAGTTCCTGCTTTCCCATATTTCCAGCCTTCTTCATACTTTAATTTGGCATCGAGCACCTTTATGCGATATTCAAGCAGCTGCTGCGCGTTGGCATCGAATGTATTGGCTGCCCTATATCCAAGAAGCTGCGCATGCAGATCTTTTATGGACTCATTGGTCGTTGGCACGGAGACCATGCCTGCCTTATATTTTGTGTCCCATATTTGTATTTGCACGATGGCATCATCAAAAGAGACGTTCTTGCCAGTTGCGCTGCATCCTGCTACCAATACAATCAAAATTAACATTCCAAACAAAATGATTTTTTTCATAGATATCAGGAATAGGTTATTCACATCTTCTTTTTATGTTTTTGCATGATAGTTTTTAAAGAGAAATGGCCTTTTGTTTCATTTAAAAAGAAATAAGTTCCCCCAGTGCGGCAGTTTTCGATCTTTTAAGAATAATCACTACTGGTCCCCTGGGTTTGAGTTTTTTGGGCATGGCTTTTAACTAGATCACGTATGCGCAATAACCCAGTTACAAGCGATAAATTAAAAGATAAAATGAAAAAGGCACTGGCAGAGACACAATTAATCGAATACACATAGCCTAAGCAGTTCCTTTCGAAACATACCATGAACTTCTATCAAAAAACCGCCAAAGGATACAATGAGCTGCATGGGGGGGAACAGCAGCACAAGGTCGATCTTATAAAATCAATCCTAGAAATCAAAAAAGATGACTTGCTGCTTGATGTTGGGTGCGCAAGTGGCATCTCAAGCGAATTTTCCTGTGCAGTTATAGGCATCGACCCAATATTTGAGTTGCTGATCCAGAACAAAAGATCGTTTAGGGTCCAAGGGGAGGGAGAGAGATTGCCATTCAAGGACAAGATCTTTGATATCGTCCTATCAATCACCTCTTTGCACAATTTTTCTGACCCAAAAAAAGGAATTGGGGAGATAAAACGCGTCGGCAAAAGGGATTTTGTCTTTAGTATCCTAAAAAAGAGCAAGAAATATCCTCAGATAGAAAAAGAAATCAAAAGGCAATTTAGGGTAAAGAAGATAATCGATGGAAATCAGGATTGGATATTTTTTTGCGAATAAGCATTAGTCCCTCTCTTGTTCGTTATTTTTTAAAGTTTTTTAGTTATTTAGCGGTCTTTAATCCTTATTTTTGCTTATTGTTGCGCATCGTTAATGGTCCTAAGCATTGGAACGTTCTCTACTTGCCCCTCATTTTCCTACTCTAAAGTATTCACAATTCGTAAACTTTATATAGATTGCACCTAAGGAAATAGCCATGGAGAGCCAACAAGTGCAGGAACTCGCGCAAACACTAAGAAAACAGGGTCTTGCGATGTCAATGTATGAGGCGACCGAAAAGGCAAAGAGCATCTTAGGGATCCCAACCGATAAGGAGATGATACGAAAGCAAGACAAGCCTTTATTTTCCCAATCTTCTCAAAAATCGATATTTGCCAAGCAGAATGCAGTGCCTGAGCAAACCGTTCCATTAATGCAGGCGCCCGATCCAGTGATTGAGCAAACTGCTCCAATGCCTAGAGAAGGACCAAGCATTCAAACCAACCATGAGGATTTTGATATAACTGGCCAAGACATCACGGTCAATGAACTCATGCAGCAGGCAGGCGTCAATGTCTCTGAACTACAGCAGCAGGAAAAGACGATCCTAAAATCTGAAGTTGCGCATATCAAGGATGAGCTAAGCGAGATAAAGCATGATATTGGGGAAGCAAAGGAGCATCCGGAAGTCATCTCACTCATCAATGAAAAGATGGAGCAGGTCATGAAGGAAGTTGAGCAGGCATCGCAGCTCAAAGAACATATCGAGCATCCCGAGCAATTTCAGGATAGTAAAGAAGATGACGACTTTCAGACTGACAATACGCAGGCACTAGAGCCCTCCGATGAGCAGCTCGAGGCAAAAGGCAAGGGAAACGATGAGACTGTGGACCTTGGCGATATTTTCAGCAAGAAGTGAATTCGAATTTTTCTAGAGATCTTAGGAATGGGATATGGCTGTGATTAGGATTAATTAGAATTTTCTTAAAGATAAAAAATGAAGGGTAGCATCTTCGAAATATCCACCGTCGCAATCAAAGAGGTGGCTGCCCCGCAACGACATCGTTCGTTGACACCGACATGTGATTTCGCTACGCTCAATCCCCTTGTAACCGGGGGGCTGAACGAAGTGAATGCCACACTCACCTGCCAACTTGGTGGGAAGCTGGGGGCGCCCCCGCAAACACCTTCGCTATCGGTCATAACATATTTCGACCTGATGCCGCTAACCATCATTTCGAACGCTGCCTATACAGAAAAAAAACTATTTCAAATAAACTCGATCAAGCTCTGGTTTAGGACCGATTCATAGAACGCGACATCAGTTATGTTCAATTCACTCAATTGCTTCAAGCTCTCGCAGCTTTGCCTTAGGTATTGGTTGTTCACTTTGATGCACACCGTATACTCTTTCTTATCGATCACAAAATTCATGTAGCAGCTGTCTTTTCTGCTGTCTTTACTGATCTCTTCGCAGATCGCATGTTGATTTATCTGCTTTGCGACGTTGCTATAGCATACATCCCGTGTCCTCTCTTCTACGATGAGCTTGCAGTAGGCCTTATCTCCGAGAGTCTCTCCAATTTTGTTGTAGCATAGATCCCTTGAAGTCTGCAGCTCAAGGCTCTTGCACAGGGCCTCTGCTTCCCTTCGGTTTTGCTTGGCGAGCTTCTCAACCTTTTCTATTGCTTCGAAGGTGGTAAGGCTCGTACCAGGGATTTCATCTGGATCGATTGGCTCATCATCATCCCTTTCAGTTGGCTCTGGATCGACGGGCTCTTCTTCATGGGGAATCTTGGTTTCATTCTCATCTGATGGAAGTTCATCTGATGGTTTTCCTTCTGTTATGATAACTGGCAGGGTTGCGACGGCTCGCTGATCATTGTATATCGCAAGCGCCCGAAGCAGATAATTCCCTGGCTTCGCTGAAGAAGGGATCTCCATCTTGATCTGCTTTGATCCTAGTGTTTCTATTCCTCTGGTCTCTTCTTTCTCAGTTATCTTCTCTGAGGTTGCACTGTGCACCAGCTCGTATTTTAGGGAAATATCATAGCGTTTCGAGGATCCAAAATTGGTAAGCTCGGAGACAAAAGTGATTTCTGAGCCAGCCGTCGTAGTTGTCAGTACCGGCTCAAGGTTCAGATCAAGAAGCTGTTTCGCTTCATCTTCTGAAAAAACCTGGAAGAGGAAAAATCCCGAGGTGAGTATGACAACAAAGACAACGCAGATACCTATCAATGTGGCAGGAGTTATATGGATGGTATGGCGAACATGCGCTTGCCCTAATTCAGAGAGCGCGCTATCCACATCAGCAGGGGTGTACCCGTATTGTATGAGATATTGCCGAATTGCCTGGGCATCATAGCCCCTGCTCATCTGTTCTCGAATGTAATTTACAAGACTCGGGTTCGCCATGAGTCGCCAAGAGTATAATACTATATAAAAGTTCTTTTTGGAAAGTATGTAGAGCATTCAAAAAGACTCAACTGCTTGGAAAACAGATGAGTTGGGAGGTATCACTCAGGGAAACAATGAGATGATAATTAATATACTACTTTAAAATGATTACAGTAGAAATACTTAAATATGTTTTCACGCTACCAATCCCCTCAGGAAAAATTTCGCTATGACATCCTATAAGATCACAAGGCTCTATCTTGTTACACTCTTCATTCTCGTATGCGGCCTTATGCTGATATTTGCGCCGGAGTGGGTGTTATTTGCACGCATCTATATCATCGCAGCCCTCCTATTCTTGATTTATCGATTCACCGCGTGGTTTCATGCTCACAACTTCAACAAAATATCATTTGGATTATCCAAAAAGCCATACACGGTGATGGTACCTATCAAAGACGAGGATCCAAGACTTTTTTTAAGATGCATCCGAAGTATCATATGCCAGGAAGGAGAAAAAGAAATCATAGTTGGAGATGATGGATGCAGAGTTCCCATTGAAATTCTCCTCAAGCTTGAAAAAGATATTTATGAGCATGTCACCATACTTCGAGTCGAGGAAAGCATAGGGAAAAAGAATATGCAGGAATGGATGCTGCTTCGCGCAAAGCATGACATAGTGGTCAATGTGGATTCTGATATCGTGCTTGGAAACACCAAGACAATTAGGCGCCTCATCGCCCCTTTTGATGATGAACGCTATGGGATACTCAGTGGCAATGTAAAGATCATGCGTCCTGACAAATCAATATTGAATCGCATACAATCCTTCATGTACTACTGCGCAAACCAGATAGGAAGAAAGAACTTTGGAAGCCTTGGCATGAATCCCATAGCATCCGGCGAGCTCTTGGCACTTCGACGCGATTATTTCATGCCGCTGCTAAAGGAGTACGTTACCAAAAAATTCCTGGGCAAAAGCATTCGCTTTGGTGAAGATAGGCTCATGACCAATCTGCTTATTCGACAAGGACGCAAGTTAGGCTACGTCGAAGAGGCGATCGCTTTTTCAAGGCCGCAAAGGTCCTTTACCCAATACCTAAAACAGCAGATCCGCTGGCGGCGTTCGGGAATTCGAGAAAGCCTATTCATGCTCTCATTTACCAAGAACAAGCACCTGTATTGGATCACGTTCGTGCATCTGGTGCTCCCTATTCTCTTCACCATGCTCATGGCGATCGTGCTCATTTTTGATATCCTTACCTTGAATGCGATGCATTTTCTAGTCGTGCTTTCGGTCTTGCTGCTAAGCTCAATCATTGCAGACCTTCCTGCATTATTAGAAGAGCCCAGGCGATCGATCGATCTGGTATTTTTTTCATTTTTCAATATGCTCTTACTCTTACCTTTGTGGGCATATGCATTGTTCACATTAGATAACGCCCAGCAGAGGACACGATAACAGTTTGAGTTTTTGAAAATTTGACTTTATTTGGGATATTCTTAGTTCCCCAAATTTGTAGATCAAGATAAAAAAATATAAGCTAGATATCTAGGAGGCAGCGCCTAAAATAACATGCTTTCTCAAATAAGTATAAAATCAATAAAGGTACTTTGTAAATACAGTATCTATACCTTATCTATCCTAATTTAAGTCCATAAATATCACAACAATACTTTATCTATACTTTATTTATACATAATTAAGACATTAACTCCAAAAATCCTTGTCATAGACTTTAAATATACACTTAATATACATTATTTTGTATAAAATTAAAAATAGCAATTCCAAAAGATTTATAAATAAGTTACCAAATTATCACACCAATATCCAAAGTTTATACATAAATAAGGATAAATAGTGCAACCATGAGTTCACAAACAGTGCAAATCCGCATTAC
>CAZFPU010000021.1:0-337 GCA_964521145.1 uncultured Methanosarcinales archaeon
ACCCGGTTGACCTGGACTATCCGCTTATCGCCATGATCACACTGGCAATAGGCGGTTTTATTTCATTCTACTTGTCCATCGTCAAGAACAGGCTAGCCAAAAAATACAATCTGCTATCACTGAATGCGGATGCCAAAACCTCGACAAAGGACTGGACCAGTTCTTTTATCATCTTAGCAGGTGTTTTTCTCTCTTTCCTTGGATTCAAGTGGGGAGATGCAATTGGCGCCCTTATAGTGGCCCTTTACATAGCATTTGTTGGTGTTGCAACGATAAAGCAGGCATCACTGATATTAATAGATGGATTGCACCCAATAGGAAGATCATAACAGGATTT